>CALYQE010000019.1 GCA_945281075.1 uncultured Lactobacillus sp.
ACCTTGATTCAATTCCTTCCATAATTATCCATGTTTATTTGTATCACTTTCAAAGTTGAATTAGAATATTAACAAATATAATTAATAATATCTTATTTTTTTATTTTTTTCGTATAACCATTATTAAAACATAAAAAAGGAGATCTTTTATGGCCATTCCTTCAAGAAAAGAAGTCCCTGAGGAACTTAAGTGGGACTTAACCCGCGTTTTTCAGTCCGATAACAACTGGGAAGCTTCCTATGCACAGGTAAAAAACGATATTCAAGATTTAGAAAAGTTAGAAGCAGACTTTACGAGTTCTGCGCTACAACTGTATCAAGGCTTAACCCAAATTCTTGCTGTCGGTCGTAATTTGGAAAAAATATATGTTTATGCAACCATGTCCAGCGATGTTGACACGGGCAATGCTCATTATCTCGGCTATGTTGCCCAAGTTCAGGCGCTGGCCACTCAATTTGAAGCAGCCACTTCATTTATGGAGCCGGCAATTTTAAATATTCCGGCAGAAACAATGACGCAATTTGAAGAAGAAGAGCCGCGTTTAAACGATTACCAGCACTTGCTTGCTCAGATCACGCGTAAGCGACCACACACCTTATCTGCACAAGAAGAAAAGCTGATTGCGGATGCTGGGGATGCGTTAGGCATTGCTGAAAGCACTTACAACGTCTTGACCAATTCAGATATGGAGTACGGCTATGTTGAAAACGAAGACGGCGAAATGGTCCAACTATCTGATGGCCTTTATTCTCTTCTCATTCAGTCGCAAAATCGTGCTGTTCGCAAAGACGCTTTTGATTCAATGTATGCCACCTACGGTCAATTTGAAAACAGTCTTGCATCAACTCTCTCTGGGGTGGTTAAAAAAAATAACTATCTGGCCAGAGTGCATCATTATGACTCAGCCTGCTCAGCAGCCTTAGACGAGAACAATGTTCCCAAGATTGTTTATGATACGTTAATCGGTGAGGTTGATCAGCACCTGAACCTTCTTCACAAGTACGTTCAGCTGCGCAAGGAGATTTTAAAGGTTGATGATCTGCAAATGTGGGATCTTTATGTTCCTCTAACCGGCAAACCATCTCTATCCTACACTTTTGAACAGGCAAAAGCAGAAGCCAAAAAAGCTTTGCAACCACTAGGTGAAGATTACCTAAAACAAGTCGATTACATTTTTGATAACCGCGTGATTGATGTGGTCGAATCTCAAAACAAGGCAACTGGTGCCTACTCCGGCGGTTCTTACGACACTGACGCCTATGAACTGCTTAATTGGGAAAATAATGTTGATTCACTTTATACCCTTGTTCATGAAACTGGTCACTCTGTTCACAGCATGTATACCAGGCAGACGCAACCATATGTTTACGGTGACTATCCAATCTTTGTAGCCGAAATTGCCTCTACGACTAATGAGAATATTTTAACCGAATACTTTTTAGATCACATGACCGATCCCAAAACACGGGCGTTTGTTTTAAATTATTACCTTGACTCTTTCAAAGGCACCTTATTCAGACAAGCACAATTTGCCGAATTTGAACAATTTATTCATGAAATGGATGCTAAGGGCGAACCCTTAACCGCTGATCGTTTGAGTGCTGCCTATGGCGATCTTAATCAGCATTACTACGGCGATGCCGTCGAACCGGGGAGTGCAATTGCTACAGAATGGGCCCGCATTCCGCACTTTTACTACAACTTTTACGTTTATCAATATGCTACTGGTTTTGCTGCGGCAACTGCTTTAGCCAACAATGTTGTTCATGGCAGTGCTGAGCAAAAAGAAGCTTACATCAACTTCCTGAAGGCGGGCTCAAGCGACTATCCGGTAGAAATTATGAAGCGCGCTGGCGTTGACATGACCAAGCCCGATTACTTAGAAGAAGCTTTTGCTACTTTCAAAAAACGCCTAGCCGAATTTAAAACAATTGTCGCTAACGACTTCAAGTAGTAGCTTTACCCGGCAGCGCATACTGCTTAACTATTCAAGAAAAAAGCCACTTCAGAATTGAAGTGGTTTTTGTTTTACTTAAGATTAATTACTGATATTCACGCCAAAAGCGCAAGGCTAAGGCTTGATACAGCTTACAGCCTGCAAGATAATCAGCTAAAGCAATAAACTCGTTAGGCTGATGATCTGTCTCTCCAGCTGCTGGTCCCAAAATAATGATTGGGAAGTCACCTGCTAAGACATATTCTGATGAGTCTGTTGCACCTGTTCCGGCAGCCAGTTCACAAGGACGACCAAGCTCATTAATGACCACCTCTTGAGCTAACAAAGCAAGCTTGGTGTTAGCTTGACTTGGCAACGAAACTTCAGGAAAACTGTATTTCAGTTCAAGTTCAGCGCCCTGTGCATTCAGCTCAACAACCAGCTGCTCTAGTTCTTGATAGATTTGATCATTAGAATAAATTGGCGTTGTCCGAATATTACCCGCTAACCAGGCATGGTCAGGAACGGAATTAATTTGATCGCCACCTTCAATCTGGCTAATCACATGCGTAAATGAACCAAGCACGGGATCTTTTTGATCGTGGCGATCCATAATTGCTTGCACTTTTTGAGCAAAAGCAATTAACGGCATGATCGCATTTTTTCCCTGCTCAGGAATTGAAGAGTGGACGCACTTGCCCTTTGACGTCACATAGTAATCAATTACGCCCTTATGGGTAACTTCAACATTAAAGTGCGACGGTTCACCCACAACCAGTCCATCCAAGTCGTCTGCATAGCCCGCCTTAACTAGCTGAGCTGCCCCGTATTCGCCGGTTTCCTCACCGACTGAGGCTAAAAGGCGAATTCGACCAGGTAATTCTTGTCCTTTTTCAAGTAAATCCAGCATTGCAACCACCATTGCCGCCAAACCGGATTTCATATCACTAGCACCGCGGCCATATAGGTTGCCATCTTTGATGGTCGCTGTAAAAGGAGGCGACTGCCAATTGTTTAAATCCCCGGCTGCTACAACGTCTTCATGTCCGGAAAAGCCTAATAGCGGCCCTTGATTTCCCATGGTGATGATCAGGTTGTCACGGTCAGGGGCATAAGTTAGACGCTCGATCTTTACCGGGTAGTCTTTGAATAAAGTAGTTAAATAATCTGCCACTCGGCTTTCATGATCATTAGCTGAGTCAATTGCAATTAAATCAGCTAAAATTTTGATTGCACGTTTGTCATTCACAAGTTTTCCCCCTCTACGCTTCAAGTACCTTAGCTAAAAAGTCCTGCGCACGTTTAGTCTTAGGCTGAGTGAAAAATTCCTGTGGCGACGTCTTTTCTTGAATGTAACCATCAGCCATGAACCAGATCTCATCAGCCACGCTCTTGGCAAAACCCATTTCATGCGTAACTACGACCATCGTCATCCCCCGTTGGGCCAAATCCTGCATAACTTTTAGCACTTCACCAACCATTTCGGGGTCAAGCGCAGAAGTCGGTTCGTCAAAAAGCATTACTTCGGGATCCATTGCCAAAGCACGGGCAATGGCAACCCGTTGCTGCTGGCCGCCAGACAAACTAGCAGGAAAGGCTTCGGCCTTATCTTCCAAACCAACTTGACGCAGCAGTTCAGCCGCGTTAGCAGCTGCCTCTTCATCGCTTTGGTTCTTGACTTTCATTGGAGCAAGCTTAATGTTTTCAATGATGTTCATGTGTGGAAACAAGTTGAACTGCTGAAATACCATGCCCATTTTTTCTCGTAGTTGATCAAGCTGATCTTCCTTTAAACTGGTCAAGTCTTGGTTTTCAAACAGCACTTTGCCCGAAGTTGGCTGGTCTAACATGTTAAGGCAGCGCAGAAAGGTACTCTTGCCGGCTCCTGATGGGCCGACTAAGCAAATCACCTGACCGTCTTTAACCTCGGCATTAATATCCTTTAAAACTTCATTATTGCCAAACAACTTTTTTAAATGTTCAACTTTAATAACTGGTTCTTTCTTAGTCATGGTTCATTTTCCTTTCAAAAACCTTCATCAAGCTGGACAAGCCAAAGGTAATGATGAAATATAAGATCATTGTAATCACTAAAGGCATGACACCACGATAAGTGTCAGCTTGCACAATTCTTGATTGGTAAATCAGGTCTTTTACCCCAATTACCGAAACAATCGAACTTTCTTTAATCAATGAAACAAATTCATTACCAAGTGCTGGCCAAATGTTCTTCATTGCCTGTGGCATAATGACGTAGCGCATCGTGGCAAAACGCGAAAGTCCTAAAGACCGCGATGCTTCCGTTTGCCCCACGGCAATTGAGTTGATTCCCGAACGGATTACCTCGGCCACATAGGCCGCTGAGTTAAGCGAAACTGCAATAATTCCGGATAACATGGCAGGGATATTGATAATCAGGCCTAGACCAAAATAAATAAACAATAACTGAACCATCAAAGGCGTCCCGCGAACAAATTCAATATAAGCCGTTGCTACTGTATGCGCAACTTGGTTGTGACTTAAGCGCATTAAAGCCAAAATAGCGCCTAACAAGAAACCAAAGACTACGGAAATGGCTGAGATAAAGAGCGTGTAGCCAACCCCAGCAATGAAAAAGTCTTTATAAGCCCACATTGAGTTGCTTACTTTTGCTTCCTTTTTCGATTTGCCACCGGCTAAGTATTTCCCGGCCTTTGGCAAGTACACCTGATTGATTAAGTCTTGCTTTTTAATTGCAGCAATTGACTTATTAGCAGCTTTAACTAAACTCGTGGCACCCTTATGAAAGGCTACGGCTGAACCGTCGGAAGTGATTTTAAAGCCCGATGGAATGGCAATGATGCCATCCGTATTTTTCGCAAATGCCGCAGAAGTGGCGGTATCAACGGCAACAGCATCAAACTTATTAGTCTTTAAAGCTAAAACTAGGTCAGTGGTTTTATCCATTGTCTTGAGTTTGGCCTTTTTCGCCTGTTCCTTAATCAGATTGGCTTGCAGACTACCGGTTTGCGCACCAATTGTTTTACCATTAAGCGAACGATAATCATGGTATTTGTCTTTGTCTGCCTTTCTGATTAGCAAAGCTTGACCACTCCGGTAATAAGCGTCACTGA
This sequence comes from uncultured Lactobacillus sp., assembly GCA_945281075.1. Lineage (GTDB taxonomy): Bacteria > Bacillota > Bacilli > Lactobacillales > Lactobacillaceae > Lactobacillus. The sequence goes on from CALYQE010000019.1 coordinate 5,051, forward strand.
AGTCAACGCTTTGGGCTCTTTTGGGGGTAGCTGTCATTCCGGAAATAACCATGTCGATTTTCCCGGTTTCCAGAGCCACTAATAAGGAGTCGAAGTCCATGGTTTTGACAACCAGTTTAACTCCCAGATCATGCGCAATTTTATGACCAACCTCAACATCCATTCCTACTATCTTCGATTTGCCATTAATATTTTGCACAAATTCATAAGGAGGAAAATCCGGGCTAGTTCCCATGACTATTTCACCCTTATCTTTAACTTTTTTCAGGTAGTGATCCGTTGCCTTAGAAGCTGATGCATCATCTGCGGCACTAGCTTTTTGCGGCATTAGGGTCAGCAGCAGCAAGACTGCAATCAGCGATTCAAGCCATTTCCACGCCTTTTTCATAACTTTTCCTCCATAAAATTTAGTGTATTAATAGCAATTATAATAATATAAATATTAAATTACAATGTAATTTTTATATTATTTTCTCATTTTTCAGATTTGTTCAAAACAAAAATGCTCTGCCTGTAATTTCAAAATACAAGGCCAGAGCATTTTTTATTCTGTTTTATCTTTGTGAAGCACCAGTAGCAGTATCCGTATCTGCTTCTTGCAACTGATTTTCAGCAGTTACTGGATACGGAACTATTCTGGACGGATCGGTGTTTGAACGCAAATTGTCGGCAGTGTAATCAAAATGCGTAAGCTTAGCATGTTTAATGTCGGCAACCGTCTTGCAGCCGGTTAATTGCATATCAATTAAGAGCTCTTTATTTAACTGTTCAATTACTGACTGAACGCCCTTCGCACCACCAAGTGCGAGGCCATAGAGATAAGGGCGTCCAATTCCCACCAGGTCCGCACCAAGTGCTAATGCCTTAAAGACATGCGAACCGCGGCGAACTCCGGAATCAAAGATTAACGGTACCCGGTGATTGACTGCCTTAGCAATTTCAGGCAAAACGTCAATTGTTGCAGGACCGCTATCAACTTCACGACCACCATGGTTAGTGACGTAAACGCCATCAGCACCTGCACCTATTGCTAAGTAAGCATCTTCAGCGCAAGATATTCCTTTAACAAAAACAGGCAAACCGGAAATTTCCTTAATGCGCTGCACATCTGCTGGACCAATCTTTTGTGCGGAAGAAGCATACATTTGCGCAACCGTTTGTCCTTCGCCTTTACCGCCTTGATAACGTGTAAAGAAGTCTAGTGGAACCGGATAAGCAAATTTTGTTCTCAAGTTTGCTTCACGAAAACCGGAAACTAGTGCATCAATGGTTAAAAAGATCCCTTGATAGCCAGCTTTTTTGACTGCTGTCAAAACCATTTCGTTGAAATCCCAGTCCTTACTCAAATAGAGCTGGAAAAAGCGCGGTGCCCCAGGTGCTGCCTTGGCGATCTCTTCAACGCTCTTATTGGCATAGGTACTGGATGAAAAGAGCGCGCCTGCTGCTTGTGCACCCTTTTGCGTAGCTACTTCTGCGTCTTTGTGGGCAATCCCATGGCAGGCAATTGGCGCAATCATAACGGGCGTCTTTAGTTTCAAGCCCATAAATTCTGTTTCCAAACTAGGATTGTCCATGTCCGTTAATGCCCGTGGGACAATTTGGAAATGATTAAAGGCAGTTGTGTTATTACGCCAGGTCCATTCATTTTCTGAGCCAGAAGCAATATAATAATATGCTCCTTCTGGCATTACTTCTTTTGCACGTTCCTCAAGTTCATCAAGGTTAATCATGCTAATTTCTTTATCGCAATCACTTTGCGGAAAACCATTATAATACGATGTCATTAAAAAGACTCCTTCTGTCTTGATACAGAATACTTACATCATTATTATAGCTAAAAGCGTCGCCAATGTTTAGGGATATTAAAAAAGAAATAATCGTTTTTGTTAAAACTTGACCCAAAAAAAGAAATCGCCTAACCGATTTCCTTTAATCGCGCTTTTTATAAAGAACGCTTAATTACATGTGTAAAGTAAGTGATCAGATAAATCGCCACTTCAATTACCGCAATAAAAAATGTCACGGGTAAATTGGTCAAGAAGCCTAGGTACAAACCCAGCCACACGCCGATTAGCGCAAAGAAAATTGACCACGCGATCATTGCCCCGATCGTCTTGCCCAGATAATTTGCCGTTGCAGGTGGCAAAGTGAGCAAAATAAAAACTAGCAAAGAGCCGACAATTTGTGCACCAATTGAAACCGACATCGCTAAAGCAATCAAAAATATTAGGCTAACCCAACCGGATTTAACGCCATGGGCCAATGCCCCAATATGATCAAAGGAGTCAAAGTTGAGCGCCTTTTGAATGCTAAAGATCATCAGCAAAACAATGACTGACAGCAAGACCAGCTGAACTACGCCCTGCTTGTCAACACCGATAATGCTGCCAAACAAAATGTTGGTTGCATAATTGCTGTTAACCCCTGAGATCGCTAAAAATAAGACTCCAAGTCCGGTAAAGAGTGCCGAAATCGCACTAATCGAGGATTCTTTTTGCTCACTATGCAGCGACAGTTCACCTACGCTGATTGAACCAAGCAAAGTAAACAGCAGCATGCCCCAAAGTGAGCCAATTCCAAGCCAAACCGCAAAAGCGGCACCGGCAAAGCCAATTTCGGACAATGTATGAGCTAAAAAGCTAAAGTTGCGCGCAACAACGTAAACTCCCACAGTTCCACAGGTAATTGCGATAAAAGTGCTGGCTAAGAAAGCATTGCGCATAAAATCATAAGCAAACATTACTCATATTCCTCCTTGAAGTCAGCCATTCTACCCTGGGCAATTTGTTGATGATTTAAATAAAGATAGTTTTGCATATACTTCGTTGCCAGCGGAACATCATGCGTTACAAATAGCACCGTGATGTTGTGCTTTTCATTTAAATGTTCAATTAACTGCATTAATTCTTCTTTAGCCATTGGGTCTAAACTAGCAGTTGCTTCATCCAAAATAATGACATTTGGATTATCAAGCAGCGCTTGCGCCAAATAAGCACGTTGCTTTTGACCACCTGAAGCCTCCCCCATCCGCGTATTGCGAATATCATAAAGATTGGTTTCTTTTAGCTGCTTATTAATGATATCTTTTACTTTTTTAGACTTGATTAAGGGCGCATTCAAGCCGGTAAAAGCTGCAATTGATAAAGGATACTCAGCATCAAGATTGCGAAACTGTGGCACATAGCCAAGCCGTACGTCAGCTGCGAACTTAAATGAGCCAGCAGTAGGCGGGAACATTTTCATCAAAATGTTGATCAAGGTCGTCTTCCCTGTGCCATTTGGGCCTAAGAGTGCGGTCATTGACCCTTCTTCAAGTTTGAAATTCAAGTCTTTAAAGACGGTCTTTTTGTCAAATCTCATTGTGAGATTGTTTACATTTAATATCTCAGACAACTTGCACTCCTTAATCGCTTTTACCTTAAATTACCGGTTTTAACATACTCGTGATCATCAATAATATAATACTTGCGACCATATAACTTCACGGCACCACCATAAATTCTGACATAGTCGCCACGTTTTAATTTGTTTGTTCCTACACGAACGCCGTTTTCGTCATAGATATACGCATTATGCTTCACTAGCCGCAACGCGCCTTCCACGTTACTTGCAACCAGATATTGATTTAGACCAATTTGCAAATATTTGCGTCTGTTAATCAGCTTGCTGCCATAAATCGTCAATTTACTCCCGGCTTTTTTGCTCGGCAGTGTCGTCTTGACGCCATTTGCATCATAAACCAGCGCATTGTGCATTAATAACTTAGTCGCTACCGGTGCGGGCAAGGCCGGAGTGGTGGGTTTGGGAGTAGTTGGAACAGTTGGCTTAACGGGTTTAACCGGCTTAATAGTATCGTCGCCGGTGTCACTAATAGAACCAGAACCAGTATCGCCATTGTCATAGTAGTACTTAATGAGATCGTAAAAGTCGTCCATTGAATAGTTCCACTTTGCAAAGTAGCCATCCGGATCGCCATGATCAGTTCCGCCTAAAAATTGCGAAACAGCACGGTGTGACCAAACGGTGCCTTTACCGTCATGAACAGCATTATCAGGAACGATATTGTACTGGCGCATGATCTGTGCAACATAAATCGCATCATTATTGATGCTTTTAGCAAAATCAGCAAGATTGTTTTCTTCGCACAACTCTACCTGAAAGAAACGATTATTAGCAACTGGACCTGCGCCCCAAACGCCATAATCGGGTGAAGTCATTTGAATGACACCAGTCTTATCAACAAAGGCATGAACATAGGAATAAATATTCATCCATTCACGATTAAAATAAATAGCTTCATTATACGCCGAAGCACCTGGAGTAGCTGTTTCGTGAATTACGACACCCTCTGGCTTGCCAAAGCGATAGTTAATTTTATTTTGTGCCTGAAAGTCATTAAATTGGATGCCTTTTTGCTGAAGCATTTGGTCTAAATAAGTAAGACCACCATAGCTATTTTGTTTAGCCATATCATTAATCGAACTGGCATGAACTGCTACTGGTTCAGTTGCAGCCAAGGCTACAGCCGGAACAGTTATTCCAGCAGCCAAAGCCATAGCAGCTATTATTTTCCTCATTTTTCTACCCTCATCATCACTATTTTTTAGCTACATCAGCCAAATTTTGATAATTTTCATTCATCCATTCAAGGTAAGTCGTTTTTGCTGGAATTGTCTCTCTTACTTTCAAAACCGGAATCTTTTGCTCTTTTGCTAACTTAATAAAATTATTAACCGTTGAGCTTGAGGTTTGGGAATTTGCAACAAAGAAAGCAATCCTACGTTTTTTAATATTTACCGTCATCTTTTGAACCATTGCTGGACTAGGATCAGTGTTGTTTTGAATTGCTTTTTCAAAATCTTGATCCGCCACTTTCAAACCGACAGCTTCCAGCGCATAATCAAAAACTGGCTCACTTACATAAACGGATTTACTATTTTTACCATCAATTGCAGCAGCTTCTTTTTGAAGCTTGGCAATTTTTGCTAAATATTTTTGACCATTGTCACGATAATAGCTTGCGTGCCTCGAGTCTTTTTTACTCAGCTTTCTCACTAAGTAATTAACATATTTAGTCGGCATCGTCAAATCAAACCAGATATGCGGATTATCGCCTTTTTTCAGTTTCATTAAGTCTTCGCCGACTAAAACAGGTTCCTTCTCAACTGAGGAGGCCAGCTTATTCATCCAATTGTCATAGCCTAAACCGTTGGCAACAACGATGTCAGCATTTGATAGGGCCTTGGCGTCATTGGTTGTCGGCTCAAAGTCGTGCGGATCGGCATTCGGATTCTTAATAATCGCTTCAGCTTTACCATATTTGCCAACCACATTTTGTGCAATATCAGCATAAACATTGGTTGTGGTCATAATCGAAATCTTACTGCTCTTTTTTGGCTTTTGACTGCAGCCTCCCAGCAGTAATAAAGCCATCCCGAATAACGCCGCTTGGGCTATTATCTTCTTAAAATTAGCAAATGTCATTATTGTTGTCATTCCTTCTTCTATTTATTTTTTGATTAATAACAAAAATTGGGCTGTCGCAGCAATAAAAGTTACTTACAATTAATAACTATTATACACTAAAAACCAATTACGATTAAAGTCCTGCACTGAAACAAATCCTCCTCATTCTTGCTAGTTACTGGTTTATTAACTTCTTTCTTTAATTAAACTAAAAAGGCGTGCGAGAAGTTCGCGCGTCTTTAGTGTAAGTAAACGTATCAATCAATATTTTTATCCAAATAAATTAAAACTACAATCCAATCAAATGTGAAAAGACTGGAACTAACAAATTATCTACTAAAGCAGTTGCTACAACCGCAACCGCTGCCATTGCGCCTTGAATTGATCCCAATTGCAATGCAAAGGCTGAGCCAATAGTATGACCAGAAGCGCCTAGTCCTAAACCAGCACCAAGCGGATCACTGTTGAGCTTAAACCAATCGACCAGTTGCTTGCCAAGGGCATAGATTACGACAGCATTGATAATACATGCCATAGCAGTAACTGACGCATTGCCTCCAATTGAAGCAGTTAGCGGCATCGCAACCGCAGTAGTGGCAGACTGACTGAGCATCGACTTAATGCCGATATTATCAAGTCCAACTACTTTAGAAACGAGGGTAATTAGCACCATTGATATAAATGTTCCGAAAACTAGCCCTAGAATAATCACGAGCCAATTCTTTTTAACAATATCATTACGTTTATACAATGGAACGGCGAAAGCAATTGTCGCTGGTGTAATAAACCAAAAGATGATGTCACCACCGGGTTTATAGACTTGAGTATAAATTTGGGCAGTTGTTGTATTTAAGAATTTCGCTATGACAATTAAAATAGTTATGCCTAAAACCATGCTGACAAACAATGGCTGGAAGAGGAAAAAACCGTTCGATTTTTTAAATAACCATTGTCCGAACAAAAAAACAGCTAATGATAGAAAAACACCAAATAATGGATTCGCAAGATACTTCATTATTTTGCACCTCCAACTTTTTTATGATCATTCAGGTGCAACTGTGTTTTAGCAATTTTATTTACTAAAAAGCTAAAAAATCTTGTTGTATAAGCCGTAACCACCAACAAAATAACGGTTGCTGCAATAATTACAATTATCAATTGCACCCCCTGCTGTTCCATTATCTTTAAGTTAGCCGCTAGAGAAATTCCAGACGGAACAAACATAAAGCCAATTAGTGATATTAACGCGCTTCCGAATGAATCAACCCATTCAACCTTAACAATGTGAGTGGTTAATAAAAGATAAAGTAAAACCAACCCAATCACAGGCGTAGGCACAGGAAACGATTTGGGAATTAGATCTGACAATATTTGTGAAACAAATAAAATTGCCGCATAGATGAACATCTGTACCAACAATGGTGCTGATTTTTCTTTCTGCGTTTCTTTCTTTTGCATATAGCCATTTCCTTTCTTATTACATCTTGATTGCTTCCAAGTAATAAGATAGTACCAATAGCCAATAATGTAAGCGATTTACCGATGAACAGCCAAAAAAGGCCTCTGAACTGCACATAAGCACTTGCACAAGTTTCAGAAGCCATTATTTTCAACTTACATCTCTAGGAGTTCAGTCAGTTCCTTGCGATATGAACGACCTACTTGAACTTTGTCCCCATTACTCATAATCAACAACAAGGTATGATTAAACCAAGGCTGAACTTCCTTAATGGCCTCAATGTTGACCAAAGCGTTCCGGTTTACCTGCATAAATTCTTCATCTGGTAATCGCTTAATAAGCCACGACAAAGTTTTTTTAGTTTGATATTTATTTTTGGCAGTCGCGATCGTGAGTATGCCATCTGCAACCTGAGCTGCAATAATGGCCAATTTTTTCACCACAGCATTCCGATCAGCCAGTTCAATGCTAAGCATTTCGCCATCATGACCGGCCGGTTTAGGTTTTACCTGCTTAGTATCCAGTACCTTAACCGCTTTTTCCAATGCTTGATCAATTCGTTTTTGTTCAAATGGTTTTAAAACATAGTCAAGCGCGCCAACATCAAATGCTTTAACTGCATATTCATCATACGCGGTTGCAAAAATAATGATTGGTGAATAATTTAACTGCTTGAATTCGTACGCAAGTTCAAAACCATTTTCTTCATTGAGTGAAATATCTAAAAATACCAGGTCTATTTGGTATTTAAGCAGGATCCCCTGTGCTTCTTTAATGTCCTCTGCCTGATAGAGCTTTATTTCTTGACCGTCTAAACTCGCACTTTTCTTGATTAAAAATGACAGTTCCTTTCTTGCCAGTGGCTCGTCGTCGACTACCAAAATTCTCATTCTAGTTATCCCCTTTACTAATTATTTACTGGTTTAGCTAATCTAAATGGAATTTCTGTTTGGCAGACTGTTCCTTGTTCATTAGCGGAAATATTCAGCCTGCTGTTGGTACCATATAAACTCACTAAACGCTGATTCAAATTAAATAAGGCTAACCCACTGCCTTTAGATTCACTAATTGTCTCTTGACCAAGCCGCTTTAAAATTGCAGCTGGAATTCCGGTCCCATTGTCTTTAACAGTAATTTTTAGGATGTTGTTATTCGCTGTTAAGTTGACGATTATTTTATTGCCTGTTTTTCTGCCTTTAAAGGCATGCTGGATCGCATTTTCGACAAAAATTTGCAGACAAAAAGCTGGCAAAAGCGTATTTTCCGGAACAGCAATTTGATAATCGAGCGTAAATTTATCAGGAAAGCGCAACTGTTCAATTCCTGTATAAGCCTGCACGTGTTGCTTTTCTTCTTTGAGTGTCACTTCTTTTGCTTGACCATTCTTTAGGCTGGACCTAAAAAAAGTGCTCAATTCAAGCAGCCCGTAATGGGCCTTATTAACATCTATTCGCAACAAAGCAACAATCGTATTGATCGCATTAAAGAAAAAGTGGGGGTTAATCTGCACTTGCAACGCCCGAATCTCAGCTTCATTGAGCAGCTTAGTTTGCTGCTCAGCAATCCCAATTGCTAGCTGACCGGAAAAAATCATTGCTAAACCTTTCACCAGATTCTCCTCCACCACGGTCATTTTACGGCCCTCACAAAAGTAAAGTTTCAAAGCACCAATGGTTTTTTGATTAACCCGTAAAGGACAAACAATTGCCGAAGTCAACAGGCAGTTTAGATTTGGACACCCGATTTGGTCTTTTGAGTTTGCCAATTTTTCCTTTCCCGTTGCAATTACCGTTTTTGACAAATCCGTAATGACCGGCTCTCCAGCAATATGGTGGTCTTGGCCTGCACCGACATGTGCTAAAACGTTAACCTGGTCAGTTAAGCCAACCGCGTCAAACTTGGTATACCGCTTAATAATTTGACACACGTGAGTTGCAGAATTGAAGTCAAGCCCATGACGAAAATATGGCAAAGTCTTGCTGGTTAATTCCAAAACATCTTTGGTTTGAACCGCTTTTAACTGCCGCTCATTTGACAAGTAGGTTTTTAAAATTTCAATAAATAAACTAGAGCCGATTGTATTAAGCAAAATCATTGGCATAAAAATCAATTTAATTAAGCCAAAGCCGTGAAAAGCAAAAATAAAAGCCATTTGGATCAGTTCGGCCAGCAGCGACAAAACCGCCACCCAAAAACTCGACGGATATAAATCATTTTGCTTTACCCGATCGCCTAAAACGCCGGTCAAATAGCCGATTAAAACTGAGCTAAAGATATAAAAATAATCTGAAAAGCCGCCAAAAATTACGCGGTGCAGTCCGCCAACCAGCCCGACTAGCATGCCCACATAAGGCCCGGCGGTCAGGCTAGCCGCCGTAATTACCAACACTCGCGTATTCGCAATTGAATCGGTTTGCCTAAGACCGGTAATTGCTAAGGGGGTAATCACTTCTTTCGAGCTCGAAATTTCAACCCCAGTTAAATTAGCAAGAACAACGTAAAAAGAAAAAATAACAAATAACCAAATCTGTGATTTCAAGGTTCTTGTTTCGATTAAGTTTCTGAAAAAGCGCATATTAACCAGCAGAAAAGCTAGGATCATAATGATGCCTAATCTTTCCGCGAGCAAAATAAATAGATTAAACACAATGCTCTCCGTCCTACTAATACATTAAACTATCCCCTTTTTACCATTTTATTATTACATAAAATTAGCATTTACTTATTGAAATCGAATTCAACCGCATAAATTAAGGTGTCAATTACCAAAAGCGGACGGTCATTTTCCTATTGCAAGCCACATTAAACCAGTGATTTTTGACCACAAAAAAACGCCACTTACAATGTGACGTTGTTGTTATTTTTTTATCTCATTAATTTGCTAATTTTTTCTTCCACAGTCCGAGGATTACACCTGCGACGATTGACCCAACAATTGTTGCAACAAAGTAGAGCAAAATGTGGTTGGCCAGTGGCGATACCCATAAACCACCGTGCGGCGCTGGGACACCGATACGCCAAAGACCGACTAAAGCACCACCAACAGCAGAACCGATGATACATGATGGAATAACATGGCCCGCATCAGCTGCAGCAAACGGAATTGCACCTTCGGTAATGAATGAGAAACCTAAAATCCAGTTGGTAAGTCCAGCATGACGCTCGTCTTCAGTATATTTATCCTTAAAGAAAGTGGTCGCAATTGCAGTCGCAAATGGTGGCACCATACCACCAACCATGACAGCGGCCATCATTACGGCAGCTACGCTTGAATGAGGATCATTAGCAAAAGCACCTGAAGCAAAGACATAAGCAGCCTTGTTGAAAGGTCCACCCATATCGATTGACATCATCGCAGCCAAGATAGTGGTCAAAACAACTAAGTTGCCAGTACCCATTTGGTTTAAGAAGTTAGTAATTGCAAAGTTAATTGTACTGAAGATTGGGTTAACAATGTAGTACATAATCAGTGCAATCAGCAGCAAACTCAGAATTGGGTAAATAAGCATTGGCTTCATACCCTCAAGTGATTTTGGCAACTTAGCAAACAATTTCTTCAAGCCAACTACCAAGTAACCGGCAATGAAACCTGATGCAAGACCACCAAGGAAACCAGCTGGTGACTTAGCGTTAGTTAAGACATTAGCTACGTAAGCACCACCATAGGCACCGCTATAGACAGTTGCCATAAAACCACCGACGAAACCTGGCATTAAAGCAGGTAAGTCGCCGATTGATTCAGCAATGTAACCTGAAAGAATTGGCACCATGAAGGCAAAGGCCATATTTCCGGCATTGTTGAGGAAAATGAAGGCAGGTGACTTTGGTCCGCCAGCATAGTTTTCCACAATGAAGGAAATAGCCATTAAAATACCACCACCGATAACAAACGGCAACATGTGAGAAACACCATTCATTAGGTTTTGGTAAATTGAACCCCAGAAGCCCTTCTTAGAGTCATCGGATTCTTGTGCAGCTTGACCATCGGAATGGTAAACACTAGCCTTTGAATCAAGGATAGTTTCAACTAATTCGTCAGGTTTATTAATACCGTCAACAACAGGACGGCTAATCAATGGCTTACCATCAAAACGGGGCATGTCGACTTTCTTATCAGAGGCAATGATAACACCCTTTGCCCGCTTAATTTCGTCAGCGGTCAACTTGTCCTTAACGCCTTCGGAACCATTCGTTTCAATTCGAACATCAGCACCTTGTGCTTTACCGGCCTTAATGATTGCTTCTTGTGCCATGTAAGTGTGGGCAATCCCATTAATACATGCAGTAACCCCAACAATTAACGGCTTGTCTGCATCACCGCTATTACTTGCACTAGCAGCTTGTTCTTTTTCGGCTTTTTTATCAGCATCGCTTTTTTGTTCAGCATCTTCAAATAGCTTGATTACTTCTTCAGGTGATTGGGCATTCTTTAATGCTGCAACCAAATCCGGGTTAATCAATAAGCCTGATAGCTTAGCCAAAGCTTGCAGGTGAGTATTATCAGCACCATCTGGTGCGGTAATCATAAAGAACAAGTAAACTGGCTGGCCGTCAAGTGAATTGTAATCAATTCCTTGTTCACTCTTGGCAAACAGGACACGAGCCTTATTGATTGCCTTGTTACGAGCGTGCGGCATTGCAATGCCATCGCCGATACCAGTGGTTGATTCATTTTCGCGTGCCCAAATCGACTTGATGAATTCATCTTCATCATTAACAATGTCGGTCTTGACTTCTAAATCAGCCATTTCCTTAATTGCGTCTTCTTTGTTAGTCGCCTTAAGCGACATAATCATCGATTCAGGAGCTAAAATATCTTTAATTTGCATTTGTTTTCTCCTTAGCTGTGAATTTCTTCTACTTTAATCTGTGGCAAAACTGCTTCAATTTGGCTCATCACCGCAATATCCTTGGTAAACGCCGTAGCAGCACCACAGGCCATGCCAATCCGGAAGCTTTCCACTGGATCGCCGGTTTTAACGTAAGTACCAACAAAGCCAGCAATCATTGAGTCACCGGCACCAACCGAGTTGACGGCTGTTCCAACTGCGGCCTTGGCATGGTAAAAGTGGTCCTGCGTAATCAGGTAGCCGCCCTTGCCCGCCATTGAGACCATCACATTTTGTGCCCCCATCTCAAGCAGTTTATGGGCACACTCAAGCATGTCTTCATCAGAGTCAAAACTGGTATTAAATAAGTCAGCCAGTTCATGATGGTTCGGCTTAATTACTAGCGGCTTGTAGTTCAGCGTATCAAGCAGGGCCTTTCCCGTAGTATCAATGACAAAATCAGCACCCACTTCTTTAATTTGCGGTAATAATTTTTGATAAAAATCGGCCGCTAAGTTCGGCGCCAAAGAACCACTCAAAACAACAATATCGCCTTTTTGCAAATCATTTAAATGTGCTTCAAAAGCCGTAATTTCTTGATCAGTGACCTCAGGACCAGCTGCGTTAATTTCGGTTTCAACTTCTGCGTGCACTTTCACATTGACCCGCGTATCATCAGAAATCGTGACAAAGTCATTCACGATGCGGCGCTGGTTTAGCTGACGCACCAGTTCCTTGCCGGTGAAACCACCAACAAAGCCCCATGCAGTGTTATCTATTTGCAGCTGATTTAAGATTTGGGAAACATTAATTCCCTTACCTCCAGCTAAAAATGAACAGTTATTGCTGCGATTAACGCTCCCGCCATTCACCTTATTCAGCTGAATTACATAATCCAGTGCCGGATTAACAGTAACCGTATATATCATTAATTGGCCTCCTTTAAGTCAACTTCAGCGGGTAAAAGCCCCTGATGCTGTGAATTTAACTTGGTTGTGATCACGGTGACTTGCTTGATATTGCCAAAAACGGCAAAATTTCGTTCACCAATTTTACTAGAATCAGAAAGGACATAAGTTCGATCAGCATGAGCAATTGCAGCTTTTTTAATTGCCGCTTCTTCTAAGTCCGGTGTTGTTAGCTTGCCTTGGCGATCAATCCCGTTGGTTCCCATAAAACACGCGGTAAAGTTCATGCTCTGCATTTGTTCAAGCGCCGCTTGCCCGACAATCGCATGCGTATCTTCCTTGATCTTGCCACCAAGAAGAATGGTGTTGATGCCATGACCAACAGCACTTAGCGCCGTTTCAATTCCATTAGTTACGATTGTCACCCCGGCAATACTGGCGATCAGGGGAACCATTTCATAGCTTGTCGTACCAGCGTCGATAAACAAATAATCATTTTCATGCACATAGTGCTTAACCGCATAGCGCGCGATCAAGATTTTATCCTCATGGTTGAGCGTGAAGCGAATATGTTGCGAGACGTCATGAGCAAAATTTTTAACTGATTGTGCTCCGCCATGAACCCGCTTGATTAAGCCTTCATCTTCTAACTGGATGAGGTCGCGCCTGATCGTTGATTCCGAGGTGGCTGTCATTTTAGACAGATCACTAACTCGACACAGTTCATGCTGGTTAACATAGCTTTCAATTAGCTTTTGCCTTTTTTGAGTCAACATCTCTCCTCACCTCCACGCAATATTTTATGCGTGCTTTTACCTAAAAGCAATCATTTTCACTCATAAATGTGCATTTTTATGCAAAAATCTTCAAAAACAAGCATTGCCAACCGCTAGCACCAAAAAACCGCGCAGTCGTAACTGCACGGTTTGCTGTTTTTAATCTTAATGTTAATTTTTAGTGTTGTACCTTTTTCGCTGATGGTATTGCAAATGAACAAACAAAACCAATAATTGCGAAGACAAGTATTAGAATAAAGCCTAAATGATAACCATTTTCAAGCCGGATTGCCTTGCTGCCAGCAACTCCACTGGCACCTAAAGTAACCACTAGCATTGCTAAAGCTGTGCCTAGCGAACCACCAATCTGCCGAACGGTTGACAATGCGGCATTAGCATGTGCGGTCATTTCCGCGCTTACCTCATTAATGCCGGCGGTAAAGGTGGTCATCATCGTAAAGGAAATTCCAATCATCCGCAATGCGTAGCAGATGCTGATTAAAACCAGACTGGTTTGCGTGTTGAAGGCCAGCATCGGCAAAGTACCAAGTAAGAGCATGATGAAACCAAAGAACGATAATTTTTTAATTCCCAATTTATCGTAGAGATCACCTGAAACAGGATTACAAATAATCATGATTAAGGCACCGGGCATCATTACCAAACCAGATGCTAGTGCGGACTCGCCACGCGTTGTTTGCAAGTATAGTGGTAAAACCAATTCAATGCCTACCATGGCAATGTTACTCAAGGTACTAAGCAGGGTAAACAGGTCAAACTTCAAGTTTTTAAATACCCGGATATCGAGCAGCGGCTCCGCCATCTTTAGTTGACGGTGGCAAAACAAGCCAATAATTACCAACCCAATAACAAAAACCACCGTCAATGTTAAGGTGATTTTACCGGTATTGCCGATTTCTGACAAAGCATACAGGATTAAGCCAAAACCAATAATTGATTCCAAAAATGAAACGACGTCAGTTGAACTTAAATGAGCCTTAGTAATATTTTGAATCGTAAACAGGACAAGAACAGCCACGATTGCACTCGTAATGCTCAAAATGACAAACAGCATCTGCCATTGTGCATATTTGAGAATTAGTCCAGAAATTGTTGGGCCGACAGCTGGACCAAAACCGACCACAAAGCCGGTAATTCCCATTGCTAAACCACGTTTTTCCGGTGGAAACATCATCAAAATTACATTTTGAATAAATGGCATTAGGCCCCCGGCAGCAATCGCCTCAATAATTCTTCCGGCGAGCAAAACATAAAAATTAGGGGCAAAAATACAAATGACCGAGCCCACAAAGAAGATGCCCATCATTGTTAAATAGTTTTGCTTGAGGCTGAAGGATTCAAAAATCCAAGCTGAAATTGGAATCATCAAGCCGACTACCAACAGGTAAGCCGTGGTTAGCCATTGGGCAGTTGACTGACTGACCCCAAATGACCTCATGATTGAAGGTAGTGCGTTATTGAGAAACGTTTCCGCAAGTAAAGCAACGAAAGCTCCAAACAACAAGACTGTCATCATCATTGTTCTTTTTTTACCAGAAATATTTTTTACTTCTTTTTCCATTATCTTACTTCCTTTTTGCATAGCATGCTACATTTTTTACAGTTTAAAATTCTAAAAATTTCTGATGATTACATTTAAAATTCGCTCCAATTGCTTAACATCTGTCTCAGTTAAACCAGCAATAATTGTCTCATTTACCTTATTCATGATGGCATGAATCTCTTCGATATTCTCATCAAGTAGGTCAAAGCCTTTTTCGCTCAATGTTAATACAATCTGCCTTTGATCATTTTTCAGATGAGCCGTTGCAATTAGTCCATTGTCTTCAAGGCGCTTAACGATGCCGCGAATAGTCGGGTGACTTAATACAAAGGTATCAGCTATTTCTTTTTGCGTAATCGTTCTGCCCTTAGAGTCATACAAATAAACCAAAAGCGAGATTTGGGCACCGGTCAATGAATATTTTTTGAATAAATCGGCAAACCGATTATTCAGCTCTTTTTCAATTACCGTATTGGCAATTTTGATTTTGGGACCAAGCTGGTTTAAAAAGTGAGCAGACATTTTCCTTTCCTTTCTTAATTGCTAATTATGTAGTATACTACATAATTTTTGAAATAGTAATTTTTTTTAATTAATTATTTTAGAAAAGCAGCGCTATTTCTTACCTAGCTTCAAAGATCAGCTCTAGACCATTATTATCAAAAAAGCTACGTAACTATTGCATACGTAGCTAAATTGAATTTTTATTATTAATCATCAAAAATAGTCATAAAAACTAACCTTACCTTTAGCAAACTCAATCATATTAGAACCATTTGATTCGATCAATTCTAGGCTAACAGCCTGGCTTAACGTTAAATGTCCTAATAAAACTTTAGTCCAATTAGTTATCGTGCCACTATAATTTGGTTTCTCGTTCGTTTTAGTACACTTTATTTTCACCGATTCACGAGTTAGTTTCCAAACCCCGTTATTCCAATTACAGATTTGATCATCTTTTACCTCAAGATTTACTTCATTAGCTCCCCCAAAATTTATGC
>CALYQE010000020.1 GCA_945281075.1 uncultured Lactobacillus sp.
GGCACCCGTTAGCTGCAAGTGGGACAAGAATAGTTACAACTGCCATTAATGCCCTCAATCACATTGATGGTAAAAAAGCGCTGGTCACATTGTGCATCGGTGGTGGACAAGCAATTGCCTGCGAATTGATCAGAGCATAATAAATCATGAAGTTTTATGAGTTAGCGCCTGAACAAAGAAGGGCGCTCTTAATAAGTCAGGGGATTGAACTGAATAAAATTGATGACGCCGTCCTGCGTGAACTCGACCAACTAAGCGAAAATGTGGTGGGCGAACTGCGCTTTCCCGTTGGAGTGGTGCAAAACGTGCTTGTCAACGGCAAAAAGTACTTGGTTCCGCTGGCCACTGAAGAACCATCGGTTGTTGCGGCGGCCAATCATGGCGCCGGGATTTTCGCTAAAAGCGGCGGCGTGTCTGCTTCAAGTCAACGTCAGGGCATTTATGGCCAAATTATTTTGCAGGTCGATAAGTCTTTTGCTGAAGCGCAATTGACGGCGGCCTTTCCCGCTTTAATTAAACAGACTAATGACGAATTTGCCAGTTTAGTTAAGCATGGCGGAGGAGTGAAGAAGATCAACCTTAAACAGGTAAATGAACTAGTTTACTTAAAAGTTTTAGTTGATCCTGCCGAAGCAATGGGTGCAAACAAGGTAAATTCAATTTTAGAATTTATGGCTGATAAATTTATTAATTTTCCCGGGATCACCACCAAATTATTTGCGATTTTGTCTAATTATCCCAGTCAAATTACCACTGCCGAAGTTAAGCTAGCAGTGGCAAACGTTGGCGGAATGGCGATCGCTAAACGCATTGCCTTATTAAGTGAAATTGGGCAGACAGACCCTTATCGTGCTGTGACCAACAACAAAGGAATTATGAACGGCGTTGATGGCGTGTTAATGGCCACTGGCAATGATACCAGAGCTGTTGAAGCGGCCTGTGGCGTGTGGGCGAATCAATCTGGCCAATATAGCAGTTTCAGCAAGTGGTCGGTCAAAAATGAGCAATTAATTGGCCAATTGACATTGCCGCTTGCCATTGGCACAGTCGGCGGCTCAATCAATTCTCGCCCCGATGTGCAAGAAAGCTATCGTCTTCTTGGCGGGCAGATTACCAGTCAGGAACTGGCTAATGTTATCATTGCCATTGGCTTGGCAAACAATTTGGCGGCACTCTTGGCGATTGCAACAACGGGCATTCAAAAGGGCCATATGAAACTGCAAGCCAAAAACATCGTGGCCGCGCTGGATGCGACCGCAGCTGAAAAAGAGCAGGTTCGCCAAAAAATGATTGCAGAAGAGACGTACACACAAGAGAGTGCAGAAATTTATTTAAAGGAAATGAGAGAAAATAATCATGCAAGCAGGAATTGACCAGATTGGTTTTTATACCCCGAATAAATACCTTGACATTGTAGATTTGGCGTATGCACGCAACCAAGATCCCAATAAGTTTCTGATCGGCATTGGTCAGAGCAAAATGAGCGTTGCGGATCAAACGCAAGATGCAGTTTCAATGGGAATTAATGCCACTTTGAGTTATTTGGATAAAATTGACCGGGCAAAAGTTGGCTTACTGATTATCGGCACAGAAAGCGGTGTTGATCAATCAAAATCGGCTTCATTATTTATCAAGAGTGCACTTAAACTTGCTCCTGATGTTAGAACTTTTGAAATCAAAGAGGCCTGTTTCGGAATGACGGCAGGCATCATGGTTGCGCGTGACTATGTCCGTCTGCACCCACACCATAGCGCAATTGTCATCGGAAGCGACATTGCCCGTTATAGCGTTAACACGGGCGGCGAGGTAACCCAAGGAGCGGGCAGCGTCAGCATGCTGATTAAGGCCGAGCCGAGCATTCTCGCCTTAAGCAATGGTCATAGTGCTTATAGCGCCGATATTAACGACTTTTGGCGTCCGAACGATTCCGCAGTTGCGCTAGTCAATGGTAAATATTCAAAAGAAGTGTACCTTGACTTTTTCAAGCGGACTTTTACCGACTATCAGAACAAAACAGACCTTGAAACCAGTGACTTCTCTGCCTTGCTTTACCATCTTCCTTTTGTAAAAATGGGCTTTAAAGCTAATCAACTGGCAATTGAAGGGCAAACTGAAGCAACTGCCAAGCGCTTAGAAACTAATTTCACGGCTTCCGCTCAATATAGCCGCGAAGTAGGGAACATTTACACGGCCTCACTTTATTTGGGCTTACTTAGCTTGCTTGAAAATGGTGCTTTGACTCCGGGTGCTTTGATTGGACTCTTTTCATATGGCTCCGGAGCAATGGGCGAATTTTACGCTGGCGAAGTGGTTGCTGATTATGAAAAAGTCCTTGATCGGCGCGCAGATGAAAAAATGATTACCCGCAGACAAAAGCTGACTGTAACTGAATATGAAGAGATCTTCAATGAAGCGCTCAAATTGCCTCAAGATAATTTGGAGTTAAAGAGTGATGAAGAAACGGGTTACTGGTATTTTGCCGGTACCAAAGACCACGTTCGCCAATATAAGCAAAAATAAAAAATCCCCACATTGGGGATTTTTTCATGTTCTTTTTCTTGATTTTGCGTCGCAGTGACATCTAAAGCCCGCTCTTAAGTAAGTCTGAGCGAATTCTGCTCAGGAATTATTTGGACGCCATAAACGGGGATTTTGGTGTTTTCGCTGACGATATAGACGGGAATGTTGCGACCATGCAAGTTTTTAACTAAGTGAATAAGTTTTGCTTTCGTCATTGGACTTGTCCCAGCAAACAACAGGCACTCAGTGCTTGATATTTGCAGTTTCGTTAAGGGATAAGTCTTTTTCTGAATGGTTAAAAAAATGCTAGTTTCATTACTCAAGTCATTGGTCATCTGTAACAAGTCTGTCAGTCGCATGCTAATTATTCCTATACAAATTTAAAATGTTATACTATTGATATGATTTTAAACATCAATTTTAAAAAAAGGTGGCTTTACTGTTGAAGAAACTAAAGCATAAGAAGCTGTGGCTAACCATAGCAGTTATGGTGGTGTTAATTTGTGGGGCATTTGTTGGTGCGGGAACTTATTTCTTTAAAATGGCCTGCGTTCCGGGCCCCAAAAGTTTTTTGAGTTCTTCGAGCGATAAACTTAAAAAATCTGATCCACTGTACAAGGAAAAAATTTGGTTCAAGAAAGCTACCAAGCACAAATGGTATATCCAGTCTGCTGATAACAAGTATAAACTAGTTGCAAATTACCTTCCAAGTCATAACGCGAAAAAATCGGCGATCATTTTACCCGGCTATATGGATACGAAGGAAGACATGGCCGAATATGATGCGTTATTTCATCAACTGGGCTATAACACTTTAACACCGGATCCGCGCGCACAGGGGAAAAGTGAGGGTAAGTATATTGGCTATGGCTGGCCTGAAAAAGATGACGTCAAAAAGTGGCTTGATCTTTTGCTAAAACGAAATGGTTCTGACCAGCAAATCGTGATTTACGGCTTAAGCATGGGTGCGTCGACAGCCATGATGGTCAGTGGCCTCAAACTTCCGCGGCAAGTAAAAGCATTTGTAGAAGATTGTGGCTATACAAATGTCAAAACTGAAATTGAGCATGAAGCTAAAGCATTATACAATATGCCAGCTTTTCCGCGTTTTCCACTTGTTGAAATCCTGAGTGGCATTAACAAACTTAAAGTTGGCTACTTTTTAAATGATGGCTCAAGCGTGACCCAGTTGCGTAAAAACCATCGCCCAATGCTGTTCATTCATGGCGATCACGACACTTTTGTGCCAACCAAGATGGTCTATCAGAATTATCGGGCCAGTCAGGGACCAAAAGAATTGTGGGTAACTTCGAACTCCAAACATGCCAAGTCGTATGCGGATCATCCGTGGCAATATCGGTGCCGGATTGCAAACTTCTTAGCCAAATATGTCAAATAGTAGCCGAAGGCTTTGCAAACGTTTGCATAAACTGTTAAGATAAAGACGTGGTTAGGGATGATTTCGTAAATAAGGTTTTATTTCCATAATGTATGTTGTTAAAGTAAAGTAAGCATAACGATATAAAGTTGGTTTTTCTATTCCTAAGAATAATATCTCTTTAAAATTTAAAGGCTGATAGTGCTAGTACATTTTTCTTCTTTGCAACCTTTAATTATCTGTCTTAATAGTAAAATACCTCCTTATCCACTAATCAAAAAAATAGTTGCCGTCATGCCGGCAACTATTTTTGATTTTTAACGAAGGGTCAACTTAACGACGCATTCGCACCGCGGTGTTTGTGGTAACATGTCTACATTCTCAATCAGGCGAACATTATAGACCTCACTGAGCAGAACGAGGTCTTGCGCAAGCGTTGACGGGTTACAGGAAATATAAACAAAAGTCTTCGGTTTAATTTTCAGCAGGGTTTTGATCAGGCTCTTAGCCAAACCAGTTCTGGGCGGGTCAACAATCAAAGCATCAATTGGCACGCCATTTTGTTCCAGCTCAGGCAGAACCTTTTCAACGCTTCCTTGAATGTAATTCGCGTTTTTCAGTCTGTTCAACTGGACATTGTGCTGCGCATCCGCAACTGCTTCGGGGATTGTCTCAATGCCGATTACTTGTTTGACCTGATCAGCGGCCAAAATTCCGAGCGTACCGACGCCGCTGTATGCGTCAATCAAAGTGTCGTCAGGTTTCAGATCCAAGAACTGAAGCGCCTTGGAATAGAGGGTAGCGGTTTGGACTGGATTTAACTGGAAAAATGCGCGCGGTGACAACGCAAATTTTTTCCCTAAAATTTCATCAGTAATCTGATTTTTCCCAACCAATTTGGTGGTTTTATTGCCCCAAACCTGAGGGTTGCGCCAGTCCGTTTCGTTTTGGTAAACACTCACCACATTTGGCAGTTTACTGATTTCTTGACTGAGTTCAAGCAAATTTTTAATCGTATGACCAACTGTAATCAAGGTCACCTGAATTTCTTTCGTTGCTTGGGCTTGCCGCACAACGATTGTCTTCAAGCCATTGAGCTGGCGATAAGGGTCGGCGATTTTGACGTGCAAGCGATCAACTAGGTCTTTAATTTGACGCTCTGTTTTTTGAGTCGCCTCATTTTGCGTTGGCATCACGGGTAAATCATAAAGCTGATGAGAATTGGGAGCAAAGAGGCCCAATTTAGTTTGTTTGTTATCGCGCTCAATCTGATATTGAGCCTTGTTGCGGTAGTGCCAAGCATCAGGCGCCGGAATTGTTCGTTTAACTTTATAGTGACGATAATCGCGTGGATGATATTTCTTTAATGCTTCTAAAACATTATCCCGCTTGAAAACAAGCTGTTTTTCATAAGTTAAATGCGCCAATTCAAGCCCGCCGATTGCCGGGTCAACTCCTTTAGGGTAAGGAACTCGATCTGGACTTTTTTCTTTGATGCGAATTAATTCGCCATCAATGTAATGCGGATATTCTTTAACGATTTTGGCGACCACTACCTCGTTTGGCAATGCGCCGGGGATGAAAATGATCTTTTTGCGGTAATAACCGATCCCTTCACCATTAATTCCCAGTCGTTTAATGGTGATAATCACGTCTTTTTCTTTGGTTTCTTTTTGTTTAAATTTTTCGTACATGCTTTTTCTTTCTACAATTAAAACGTTAAAATGATAACAATTTATTGTACTACCTAAGAAAAGTTTTTAGCAAGAATGAAAGAAATTTGCTAGCATGTAAGTAGACGATGGGAAAGGTGAAATGACATGCCAATAATTAGTAAGGTAAGTAGTCAAAAACGACCAGGACGCTACAACATTTTTTTGGATGGCAAGTATGCTTTTTCGGCTAGTGAGCAGACGGTGGCAGAGTATGTGCTGCTAAAAGGGCAGGAGCTGACTGAAGAAAAGGTCGCCGAAGTTAAACAGTTTGATGAAGATGCGAAGGCAACTAATTTAGCTTCAAGCTATTTAAACTATGCGCCCCGCACTGTCTTTGAAGTTTTACAATATCTCAAAGACCATGAAATTGATAACGAGCCTGCGCAAAATGCAGTGGCGCAGCTGTCTGAAATGGGCTTTCTAGATGATCAAAAGTATGCCGAAACCATGATAAGACAGAATCTGCGCACTGGAACGGATGGACCACTAAGTTTGAGCACTAAACTGGCAAACAAAGGCATTGATCCGGAAACAATCCAGCTTAAATTGGAACAAGTAGCCGATGAAGAGTGGCTAGCTGCCGGCAAGCGTGTGTTAAAATCGATGAACCGCCAAGTCGGTAAAATGTCGCAGCGCGAACTGGAACGGAAAATGCAGTCTAAACTGCTCAGTCATGGCTTTTCTGGTGCAATTGCACAAGCAATTATTGCTGAACTTGAATTAGACCAGACTGAAGATGAACAATTAGAAGCGCTAAAAAAGCAGGGCATTAAAGCGTATAAAAGATTTCGCCGGCTGAGTGAGAACGAGCGGGCGACCAAAATGCGCAATTACCTATTTGCGCACGGCTTTTCCAGCAATGAAATTGACGCTTTCTTAGCTGGTGAGGTTGTACCCCTTGATGAATTAGCTGAATATTAGGAGTTATTAATGAAAAAAATACAAGATCAAATTACCTTTGTGGGCCTCCCATTTTCAGATCAACTGATTGATGAGCAGAAGTCTTTTCAAACATGCAATCTTCAAATGGAGCAGGATCCGCAATTTCAGGCCTTTTTAGCGGACAACCAGTTGACTGATCAAAGGAGCAGCATGGTTGTCTTTGGCCCTGAAAATTTCATGTACTGGTACGGCGTGCTGGCAGCAGCTGAAGTGAAAGTGCCGTCAGGCTTAATGAAGTTTGTTTTGCCTAAGGCAGAAGTGGCGCTAGAGGAGCTTCCTGACCAAAACTTAGCTTACTTTAGTCAACCGTTGAACCTGATCATTCCGAAATTTTTAGCACAGGTCGCGCAGGCAGGTATCCAAACTTATGAAAATCCCGGCGACAGTATGACGCCCTATTTTGTGCAAGACTTGAATTTAAGTACAAAAAAACTGACCCGGTTTTTATACCTCGAGGTCAGTGATTAATTAATGTTGCTTTGGGTCAATTGATAAGTTGTCATACTCAACATAAGCGCCCAGACAAGTTGATAACAGCATCACTAAAAAGACAATGCCCACTGATTTGCCAACGATTTGATCAAGCGTCAAGAATTCGCGAACCACAAAGGTTGCCGTAAAGCAAAGAACAAAATCTAAAACCATGTTGGCCACCTGAATGAGCGGGCGCCTTCTGATACTGAAAAAGCGCAGAAGCTGCTTGAGTAAACCGTCGTTTACATCAACTGCCAGCAGGTCGACCGGTCTTTGAATGGTGGCTTTGATGGCAAACATGATTAATGCGCCAACTAGGGCACCAATAGAGGTTCTAAAGAGATCACCCGAGTGCAAAACTAGTGCATTGTAGCCAATGCCAATAATTGTCAGACTGCACAGATAGGGAATTAGTAATAAAAACGTAAACACAAGGATAACGTGACTTTTTTTCATTGGTAAAACCTCATTTCTTACGTGCTATTCTAACATATCATTGCAGTCCATGATATAATGTTATTACTAAAATTGTTATTTAAAGAAAGAGAGAAAAAATATGACTAGCGACCCTGACAAGGGGAATTTATTTAATCTACTAAAAAATAAATTTTCCCCTGCAAGTGATGAAGAGACGAAAGAACATTTAACTGAGGAAATCAAGGCCCTACACGAGACAAAAAAAGTCAGTGATACCGAGTTTTTGATGTTAAATAATGTTTTGGACTTCCAGGGACGAATGGTTCGTGAAGTAATGGTGCCCCGCATCGATGCCTTCATGGTTGACTGTGAGGATAGCCTGCAGGAAAATTTGGAAGAAATTTTACGGGAACCATATTCACGAATCCCTGTTTATCAACAGGATAAAGATAAAATTGTGGGCGTCATCCACATCAGAACGGTTTTGCGCAAGGCTTGGGAAAAAGGTTTTGCCAAGATTGACTATGACGATGTCATGAATCCGCCGCTTTTTGCACCAGAAACCACCGACTTAAGCGAATTGCTGGTTGAAATGCAGAAAACGCAGCAGCAACTGGCAGTTTTGACCGATGAATATGGCGGCGTTGTGGGGCTGGCCACGATCGAGGATTTAATTGAGGAAATCGTTGGTAATATTGATGATGAGGTCGATCACACCGAAGTCTTGTCTGAACAAATTGCTCCCAATAAATATGTCATTTACGGCAAAATGCCATTAGACGAATTTAATGAGCAGTTTGGCACTGACCTTGAGATGGAAGACGTCGATACAATCGCTGGTTACATGATCACCAAATTGGGCATCATCCCTGCTAAAGGTGAAAAACTCTCGGTTAAATTGGACAACGGCATGGTATTAACTACGCGAAGAATGATGAGATCTAGACTGCTCACTGTTTTACTGACAATACCAGAAAAGGGACAAAAGGAAGAAGAGCAGAAGAATTAATGAGTGAAAAACTGTTAGACAAAGTTAAGAAAAGAAGAACATTTGCGATTATTTCTCACCCCGATGCGGGTAAAACAACAATCACTGAACAAATGCTCCTTTTTGGTGGAGTCATTCGTAGTGCTGGTACCGTTAAAGCTCGTAAGACTGGGCATTATGCCACTAGCGACTGGATGGAAATCGAAAAGCAGCGTGGTATTTCGGTAACCAGTTCAGTTATGCAGTTCGAATATGATGGTAAAAGAATCAATATTTTAGATACCCCAGGACATGAGGATTTTTCTGAAGATACCTATCGAACTTTAATGGCCGTCGATTCAGCAGTCATGGTAATTGACTCAGCAAAAGGAATTGAACCGCAAACTAAGAAGCTCTTTAAGGTGGTAAAGCAGCGCGGCATTCCAATTTTTACCTTTATGAACAAGCTTGATCGTGACGGGCGTCCGCCGCTTGATTTAATTGCCGAGCTTGAGGATTTATTAGGCATTGAGGGCGTGGCGATGAACTGGCCGATCGGTTCTGGTCAAACTTTGCAAGGACTTTATGATTTGGCCAATAACCAAGTGGAACTTTATCGTCAAGACGATGATGATCGGTTTTTACCTTTAGATAAGGACGGCAATTTGCCCGCTAGCGAGCCGCTAAGTCAGAATCCGCAGTTCCAAGAAACGCTTGGTGAAATTGAACTGATCAAAGAAGCGGGTAATACTTTTGACCTTGATAAGATTATCGCTGGGACACAGACACCAGTGTTTTTCGGTTCTGCCCTGACTAATTTTGGGGTTGAAACTTTCTTAAAGAGTTTTGTTAAGCTAGCACCTTGTCCACAGGAGCACGTGGTTAACGATGACCAAAAATTAGCACCCGAAAATGAAGACTTTTCCGGTTTTGTTTTCAAGATTCAAGCTAATATGAATCCAAATCACCGCGATCGGATTGCTTTTATCAGAATCGGCAGTGGAGAATTTGAAAAGGGGCTAGACGTAACGTTGGCCCGCACAGGCAAAGCGATTCGTTTAAATAATGCAACTGAATTCATATCAAGTGAGCGGGTGCAAGTTTCAGATGCCGTCGCGGGTGACATAGTTGGTTTATATGATACCGGTAATTTTCAAATTGGAGATAGCCTCTATGCAGGTAAGCATAAAATTGTTTATCCACCATTGCCGGAATTTACTCCTGAACTGTTTGTGCGTGTCACTGCCAAGAATGTCATGAAGCAAAAGTCATTCCACAAAGGAATGACGCAACTTGTTCAAGAAGGGGCGATTCAGCTGTATCGCAACTACCAAACAGACGATTATATTCTTGGTGCAGTAGGGCAATTACAGTTTGAAGTATTCAAGTTTCGCATGAAAAATGAATATAATTCAGAGGTAGAACTAACTAGTTTAGGTCACCGGGTGGCGCGCTGGATTGAGCCTGATCAACTTGATCCGGCAATGGCCAGCAGTCGTAATCTGCTAGTGAAGGATCGTTATGATCAGCCACTATTTTTATTTGAAAATCAATTTGCGGAACGTTTCTTTCAAGATAAATATCCGGACGTGAAATTAACTGAAAAATTGTAAAAAAAAAAGAGAGACATTCGTCTCTCTTTTTATTTATCAATATGAATTTCAATTAAGTGTTGGCTTTTGTCAAATGTTACCACATAGGAAGGATCAGGCTCCTTAATCAGTCTTTTGATAACAAATTCTGCTTCTTCCTTACGAATACGACGGTCATGGTTTTCCAAAGCAATCCCGACTGCTTCATTACTTTCGGTATAGATGACTGAAGTATTGCCTAACGAATAGACTTTAACGTAATTGATATTAGTTGAATTTAATTGACTATGAACTAGTTCCTTATAACTATTGGTTACATCTATTAAGTGCATGGATTTCACCCGTTTCTTCTAGTTTGCTTTTTATATTAAGTATACCGCTTTTTTGACATTTTTCTTTAATGAAAATAAATATTTTTTTCATTAAGCGGAATTCACCTAAGAATGCTAAAGCGCTTAATCATGCTCAACTGCAGTTGCCGCCTGTTCTTCTTGCTCACTAATAACAATCCGGTGATCGTTAACGCTGGCTAGCAACTTTTTAGCAGCTGGGTGATCAAGTTTATAATCAGCAACCTTGTCTTCAATTTCTTCTTGAATGGTTCTGCGTAGCGGACGAGCACCCATTGCCGGATTATAGCCGTCTTCAACTAGCTTTTCTTTCGCCTCATCGGTTACTTCAATTTGCATGCCTTGAACCTTAACCATGTCATTAATTTCGTTGAGCATTAAGTTAACAATCCTAACCAAATCTTCTTTGCTAAGTTCGTTAAACTCAATCACTTCGTCCAAACGGTTTAAAAACTCTGGTTTAAAGAATTGACTCATTGAGCTTCTTGCGGAATCAGGCTCATTAGCTGAATTTTCTGCTGCAAAACCGACACTGGTGGTCTTAATTCCTTGGCCAGCATTTGAGGTCATGATGATGATCGTGTCCTTAAAGGAAACTGTTCTGCCTTGAGAATCAGTTAAGCGGCCATCGTCCAAAATCTGGAGAAATAGGTTCATGACGGAAGGATCTGCTTTTTCAATTTCGTCAAGCAAAATCAAGCTATATGGGTTGCGCCGCACTCTTTCCGTTAATTGACCAGCTTCTTCGTAGCCGACATAGCCGGGAGCTGAGCCAATTAGTTTCGAAACGGAATATGATTCCATAAATTCGGACATATCGAACCTAATCATGGCTTCTTCAGAACCAAACATTTGCTTGGCCAGTTGTTTAGCCAGCTCAGTCTTACCAACTCCGGTCGGTCCAACGAATAAGAATGAACCAATCGGGCGACCAGACTTGTTGAAACCGATCCGGTTTCTCCTGATTGCACGGGCAACTTTGTCAACGGCCTTATCTTGGCCAATCACTTCAGCTTTTAGATTTGTAGCTAAATTCTGCAGTTGGCTTTCTTCTTGCTGTTGAAGCTCACCAACGGGGATACCGGTTTTTTCTTCAACAATCTTGTCCATTATTTTGCTGGTAATCACAGGAGATTTGTCAGGATCAACTTTTTGATCTTTCATCTTATTATATTTTTCGATCTGGTCACGATAATAAGCAGCCTTTTCGTAGTCTTCATTTTTTAATGAGTCCTGTTTCAATTGTTGGGCTGCTTCAATTCGTTCCTTCATCTTATCCTTATCAACATAAGGAATCGTCAGATTCATGCGTGAACCGGCTTCATCAAGCAGGTCAATCGCCTTATCTGGTAAAAAACGATCTTGGATATAGCGTTCAGAAAGTTCAGCTGCAGCTTTTATTGCATCATCCGTGTAATGAACGTGATGGTAGTCTTCATAACGTTTTTGAATACCCTTTAAGATTTGAATGGTTTCAGAAACTGAAGGCTCTTTGACATCAACTGGTTGGAAACGTCTTGCCAAAGCGGAGTCTTTTTCGATTTCACGATATTCGTTCAAAGTTGTTGCACCAACTAGCTGCAAGTCGCCTCGAGCTAAAGCAGGTTTGATAATGTTACCGGCGTCCATGCCGCCTTCAGCATTGCCGGCACCTACTATTTCGTGAATTTCGTCAATGAATAGAATAATATTGTCTTGATCTTGCAGCTCTTTAATTAATTGTTGCATACGTTGCTCAAATTGGCCTCGAATTCCGGTTCCTTGAACGAGTGAAACGACATTAAGCGAAATAATTCGCTTATCCTGCAATTTAGCCGGAACCGAACCGTCAACGATTTGCTGAGCTAAGCCTTCGACAACAGCTGTTTTACCAACACCGGCCTCACCGATTAAGACCGGATTGTTCTTAGTGCGCCGGTTAAGAATTTCAATGACGCGTGCAATTTCTTTATCACGGCCAATAACCGGATCAATCTTTCCTTTCTTGGCCAGGGCAGTTAAGTCTGTCCCGTATTGATCAAGCAGTGAGCGCCCATTGCCACCGTTACCAGCACTGTTAGGATTATTGTTATTCATTCCCGGATTATTCGGATTGCCACTTGCTCCGTTATTATTGAAGTTAAAGAAATCATTAAAGTCGCCAAATAACCCATTATTATCGTTACTCATGTTAATATTTCCTTGTTGTTGCAGTTCTTGATAACACTGCTGACACAAATTAATTTCGCGGCTTTGCCCATTCACCTTTGCGAAGAAGTGAATTGAGGCTGGTCGTTTTTGACAGTTTTGACAAAGCATTAAAATACCGCCTTTCTTCTCAATGATTAAATTATATAATTAGCACTCGGAATAATCAAGTGCTAAAACTTGCCGTTTTTTGGTCTGAATCATCGTGTGCTAAAATATATTTTGCAAAAACAAAAAGTTGTTGTAATAGCATTTGTAATCAGGAAACGGTGAGCTATTTGGATTATCAAAAAATATTGGAGCAGTTGGCTAGTGGTGAATTAGAACAATATCAAGTCAAACCTGAAGAAGCATTTGCCTTTCAAGCCGCTTTAAGACAGTTTGGCAAAAGGCAAAATATCAGCGGCAAGGCCTTACGTGGTGGTGAAATAATATACACGCAGTCAAAGAATGAACTTTAATGATGTAAACTGTTACATTTATGTTGTCTAAATAACAAAAAAATGTTAGTCTAATACAGGAATAGGTATTTACTACCGGTTTGATTTTTTCAATTCAAAGGAGATATTTATAATGGAAAAACGCGATTTTCATGTCATTGCAGAAACAGGTATTCATGCTCGTCCAGCAACTTTGTTAGTACAAGCCGCTTCAAAGTTTGGCTCTGACATCAACTTGGAATACAATGGCAAGTCAGTCAACTTAAAGTCAATCATGGGTGTCATGTCACTTGGCGTTGGTAAAAATGCTGATGTCACAATTAGTGCCGATGGTGACGATGAAAAAGATGCAATTGAAGCTATTTCAGAAACAATGAAAAAAGAAGGCTTAGCTGAATAATGACCAAGACTTTAAAAGGAATTGCTGCAAGTGATGGTATCGCTGTAGCACCAGCATATCTCTTGGTTGAACCTGATCTTTCATTCTCAAAAACGACTGTTAGTGACGTTGATAGCGAATTAGCGCGCTTTAAAAGGGCAATTGAAGTTTCAACTGCTGAAGTTGAGAAAATTCGTGACGATGCGAAGAAGAGTTTAGGAGAAGAAGAAGCTCAGGTTTTTGAAGCTCACTTGATGATTTTAATGGACCCTGAATTTACAGGTGCAATTGAGAACGAAATCAAGGAGCAAAAAATCAACAGTGAAGCTGCTTTAGACGAAACTGCTCAAAAGTTTATAACGATTTTTGAGGGTATGACTGATAATGCGTACATGCAGCAACGTGCTGCAGATGTGCGTGATGTTTCGAAACGAATCATGGCGCACTTGCTTGGTAAGGAATTACCAAACCCTGCATCAATTGATCATGAAGTAATTGTTGTTGCTCATGACCTTACTCCGAGTGATACCGCACAACTTAACAAAAAATACGTTAAAGGTTTTATCACTGATATTGGTGGTCGGACTGCTCACTCAGCAATCATGGCACGTTCGCTTGAATTGCCAGCAGTAGTCGGAACCGATTCGATTACTAAGGATGTTGAAAACGGTCAGTCTGTAGTTGTTGATGGTTTAAACGGCGATGCCGTGATTGAACCGACAGAAGCTCAAGTTGCCGACTACCAAAAGAAGAGTGAAGCCTTCTTAAAGCAGAAAGCTGAATGGGAAAAACTAAAGAATGAACCTTCAGTAACTGCTGATGGCAAGAAGTTTACGATTGCTGCTAATATTGGTACGCCAAATGACATGCAAGGTGTTAAAGACAATGGTGCTGAAGCAGTTGGTTTGTATCGGACAGAATTTTTATACATGGATTCCAAGGACTTTCCAACTGAAGAAGACCAGTTTAAGGCCTACAAAGAAGTTATTGAAGGAATGAATGGCAAGCAAGTTATCATCAGAACCATGGATATTGGTGGTGACAAGCACTTGGATTACTGGGATTTGCCAGAAGAAATGAATCCTTTCTTGGGCGTTCGTGCAATTAGATTATCCCTGCAAAACGAAGAGATTTTCCGTACCCAATTAAGAGCACTTTTACGCGCATCTGCTTACGGCAAGCTTGGCATTATGTTCCCAATGATTGGTACTTTATACGAACTGCGCAAGGCTAAGAGCATTTTAGCTGAAGAAAAAGAAAAATTGACTGCCAAGGGCATTAAAGTTGGCGATAACCTAGAAGTCGGAATGATGATTGAAGTTCCTGCGGCGGCGGTTTTAGCTGACCAATTCGCTAAGGAAGTTGATTTCTTCTCAATTGGTACGAATGACTTAATCCAGTACACAATGGCGGCAGACCGTGGTAATGACAATGTTTCGTATCTTTACCAACCTGCTAACCCGTCAGTTTTGCGCTTGATTAAGCACACTATTGATGCAGCACATGAAAACGGCATTTGGTGTGGCATGTGTGGTGAAGCCGCTGGCGACAACACAATGTTCCCAATTCTGCTTTCAATGGGACTTGACGAGTACTCAATGAGTGCAACCTCAATTCTCAGAATCAGAAGCTTGATGAAGAAGTTAAGCACTGAAGACATTAAAGAATTAGCTAATAAAGCATGCTTTGTTTCAGAAACAGCTGAAGAAAATGAAAAATTAGTTGACGACTTAATGAAAAAGGTTAATAATTAACACGCTAAAAGAACACATTAATAATTGTTAATGTGTTCTTTTATTTCTTTACTTTTTCTTGAAGAAAAAGTCACAATTTATTCACTATTACAAATTATCATAAAAATAGGAATTATCTACACTACTTACAAAAAAGAAGTAATGTGGTATAATTGAAAAGACGATTTATAACTAGTGTATAAAGGAGCGTGGATCATATGGTAGATTTATACATATCTCCAAGTTGTACCTCGTGTCGGAAAGCTAAAGCTTGGCTAAAGAAGCATAATATTGATTTTAAAGAAAGAAATATTTTCTCAGAACCTTTAACTAAAGAAGAACTTATCCAGATTTTACGAATGACTGAGAACGGTACAGAAGAAATTATTTCTACGCGTTCCCGAGCTTTTCAACAGCTAAAAATTAATTTGGATGAATTGTCGATTGATAAGTTGCTGGACTTGGTCGAAAAGAATCCAAGTCTGTTAAGACGGCCGATTATTATGGACGATCGCCGTTTGCAGGTTGGCTATAATGAAGATGAAATCAGACGCTTCCTGCCGCGGAAGGTTAGACGACTTGAACTTGAAGAAATGCAAAAGATTGCTGATCTTTAATGTGTGATTTTTCAATAAAAGCGTTAGTTTTTTGAACTAACGCTTTTATTTTATTCCCAAAGTACGCTACAATAAAACAAAGGATCTGACGGAGGTGAAAAACTCATGCAAGTAGAACACATTAACGAAAACACTATCCGTGTCAGAATTGATAAAACGGAATTAGCTAAGCGCGGCTTAAAAGTTCTTGATTTGCTGGGCGACAAGGATAGGATCCAACAATTCTTTTATTCAATTTTGGATGAAATTGATACAGATCATTCATTCAGTCAGGATGCACCGGTTACTTTTCAAGTAATGCCCAATAATGGTGGACTTGATTTACTGATCACTAAAACTACTGAAAAAGATCGCGACAATCTTGCTAAGCTATTCGATAACGATTTATCGGAAATCAAGCGCGAAAATGAGGCTGATTCGCGGAAGTCATTTTTGGATTTAGAAGATGATGATTTTTCAGGGCAAGAAGAAAACGGCGTCAAGCCGAAAGTTAAAAAACCGCTCTGGAAGTTTCAGAAAAAGCAAGCATACAGTTTCACCGACTTTAACGATGTAACCGAGCTGGCCGAGAGTTTAGTTACCGCCGACCTGTCTTCTAGTCTTTATTTTGAACGTGGTCAATTCTATCTGGATCTTACTTTTCCTGATGAAAACTATTCGGAATTAAAGCCTGCTGATGCTTGGACAATTGCCAATGAATATGGCTCAAAGGTGAAGCCTTTGGCAATGGGGAGAGTGCGTACGACGGGAAAATGTCTGATGGAAAGCAATGCATTAGAACAGCTTCGTCATTATTTCGGAAATATCAAGCATTAACTGAATAAATTTGATAAAAGGCAAACGTAGGCTTGCCTTTTTTGCGTATTTAAAACTAGGTGATGGTTTTATGTATGCTGCATTTTTAAATAATTAATTAGTTTCTGCAATTAGCCAGATTAAGGTAAATGAGCAGGATTCGCGCAAAATAACTAAAGCGCATTATTTTTGTCCGCATTGTCAGCAGGAAGTTTGGCTGGTCACTAAAAAGCAAACAGCTTATTTTAAACATGTGCCAAGGATCAGCAACTTAACAAATGAGAAAAAAGAACACGCTTTGGGTAAAAAACTTTTAAAGCAGGCGCTAATCGATGCTAAATTTCCAGCCCGAACAGAGGTCTCATTAGCTAATGGTCAATTAAGAGCTGACGTCTTGGCTAGCTCAACTTTAGCATTTGAGGTGCAGTGCGCACCTTTAAATAAATCTGAATTTAGACATCGTCATCATTTGTATCAGCAAATTGGAATAAAAGATGTTTGGGTAGTGGGGAGACGTCATTTTTTGGTGCATAATCTCAAAAAAACACAACTTATTTTCTTTCGCGAAAATAAGTTGTGGGGTGATTATTATTTAGAAATAGATCCGGCCCAGGCGCTTTTACGTTTGAAATATCACGTTTTGCTTGAGCCGATTACGAGTCGGGTGCACTATCAAAGTGCTAATTTTAAGCTGAATAGTCAAGGTTTAGCAACTTTATGGCATTTTCATCCGCATTTTAAAATTTATCAAGTTAATCCGCTTGTGCAAAAAGATTTTTTACAAGTACAACTGGCACAAAAAACGGCTTTGGGACTGAAAATCGGTGCTGAACTTTATGATCATCATCTAGCTAGCACCGATTTGCCTGAGTGGGTGTTTGAGCGTTTTCGCCGCGTTGACAGCGAAGATAGCGCTTCAACGTTTTTACATCAAGCGTAAATGTCTGGAAGAAGGCTGATAGTCTTCATTTTCTACAAGCGGTTTTTGACCAATGGTGCTTTTAAACAGGCGGACAAGTTTATCTTGGGAAATGATACCTTCCAATAAAATACCACTGTGATTATTGTTGTCGTTAAAAATGACGGAAGTAGGAATATTATGGACATTAAATTGTCGTACCAGTTCTTTATCTTGCTTAATTGATTTATCAATATATTGACTGATCTTCGAATTGCAAATCCGTTGATATTCGAGCCCTAGGTCAACTGCTACTTGTTCCGGAAGGTACTGCGAATAAACGCTAAAATCTTTACAGATGGCTTTTTGTAATTTAACGAGATAACAACGTGCTTTTTGATTACCGTACACAAATTTGATTGCATGGTAATTGCGCAAAGCCTGAAATGAAGCCATGGTATATTCCGGAATATCATTAATAATCTGACCATTGGTTTTTCTTCTAACGATATCCTCTTTAATGACCTTCGAATTGGTGACGGGAATAAAATGAAAGCGTGACTTTACATCCAGCTCGTCAATTGTTTTTTTAATTAAGACCTCGGTGTCATAGCAATACATGCCAATTGGGTTGACAAAAAGAAATAACTCAAACATGATCAGGCTCCTCCATAACTTGATTAATCTTGAAATTAATTTTATATAACTTTAACAAATATCTATACCTATACCCAAAATATACTTACCATTAAATTCTATCACGATGGCTGAAAGCGCGTGCAGTTTTTGCTTGATTTGTGTTAGCAGAAGTTTGGACAATGTGATATTTTTCTTTTAATTTAGCAAGAACATTTTTTATCAAGTGGGGGTCAGAATTTTCAATTTCTAGTTCAAAATCTTCATATTGATCCGGATAGTGATTGTCATCAAAGGTTAGTTCACAATCTTGTGGGCCGTTAGCTAAAATTCGATGCGTCTGACTAAATGTCTGCAGATAAAAGGCGCAGTCGCAATTAAAGTGCTGTTTGATAAAAATACCTACGCTACCGGTAAAAACAACTTGCTGCTTTTTGGTCGCTGATGCTAACAGGTCTTTTGCTTCGTCCAAAGTCAAAGCATCGTTAATCTCGGTTGCCTCATGATATTTTTCCTGAATCGGATTTTCATGTGGAACCTTGAGTGTTTGTTCGGCTCGGTCGTCAAATAGTCTGATGCGACAACTAATTTTGTTTTTTTGCAAAAGGCCATTATTAGTATCAAAGTAGTAGTTAGTTTGATTAAAGCTGCTTTTAGCTTTAAAATCCGCGCATAATGCTTGATAAGTCTGCTGTGATAATAATATTTTAGCTTCGATTTCGTTGTTTTCCGACATTTGATTGACACTCGTTTTCTAAAAATTTAAATAAAAAAACATGGGAAAATGACCCAAAGCAAAAATCTTTATACTTTTGCACCAATGTTATTATTTTGTACTATTTCTACCCTTTTAGTCAAAGATTTAGGTGCAAAAAATGTAAGTTTAACTTAATTAGTGGTTCTTTTAGCAAAAACACGCCCGTTTGATTTTGACTTTGAAATGTTATTTGTGATCAAATTATTTAAAATAATCATAATTTTAAAACTGCTTAAATTTGACCTGCTTGATCATTGGTAAAATCTGCCATAGCAGCAGTTGCAGTTAGAGACGCCGTCAAAGCAATAATTAAGGCATCAGCATTAATGAAATTGCTATCATTTGTTTTATGTTAAAATGGGTATGCTGTGAAGAAAGGAAATATTTTTATGAATATTGACTGGGACAATTTTTTGTGGCCTTATAATGAGGCAGTTAGAGAATTAAAAGTAAAGTTTCGCTCTCTTAGACAAAGTTTTTTGACTAAGGGTGAGCATTCACCGATTGAATTTGTGGTTGGCCGGGTGAAAACGGTCGATTCAATTAAAGAAAAAATGACTCGTAGAGTAATCAGTCCCGAGGTCATTGAAACCGATATGCAAGATATTGCTGGAATTAGAATCGTTTGTCAGTTTGTCGATGACATCTACAAAGTTGTTGACCTGATTCATGCTCGTGATGACATGGAAGTATTGGAAGAACGTGACTACGTTCAAAATGCTAAACCTTCTGGCTATCGCTCTTATCATATGGTAATTTCTTATATGGTCTATTTGCCAGAAGGATCAAAGAAGTTATTGGCGGAGATTCAAATTCGAACATTAGCAATGAACTTTTGGGCAACGGTTGAACATACTCTAAACTATAAATATCAGGGTTCTTATCCGGAAGACATTTCGAAGCGCTTAAAATCAACAGCTGAAACCGCGTATAAGCTTGATGAGGAAATGTCGCTAATCAAGGATGAAGTTCAGGAAGCACAGAAAGTTTTTACCAAAAACAAAGGTAAGGAAAAATAATGAGAATAACAATTGCTCATAACACTGATGATGCAACGCTTAAGGTTGTAGAGCATTTGAAGAAAAGACTCGAGCAGAAAAAAGATGTTGTCTTTGATGCTAAGTATCCTGACGTCGTGATCACAGTAGGGGGCGATGGTACTTTAATCAACGCTTTTCACCGCTATGAAAATCAAATCAGCTCAATTCGGTTTATTGGCGTTCACACGGGACACCTCGGCTTTTATACTGATTGGCAGGTCAAGGATATTGACAAAATGGTTGACGCGCTTTTTTTGCGCGAACCAGAATCAGCTAGGTATCCCTTGCTGGAGGTTGAACTGGTAACTGAAGCAAATGAAAAAATGCACTATTTGGCACTGAATGAATCTGCCGTTAAGCGCATTTCGCATACTTTGGAAGCTAATGTATATATTGACGACAATTTGTTTGAAAACTTTCGTGGTGACGGCTTGTGCGTATCGACGCCGACCGGTTCAACTGCTTACAATAAGTCGCTTGGCGGCGCGGTAATTCATCCTCGGCTGAAGGCCTTGCAAATGACGGAAATCGCTTCGATTAACAATCGTGTTTTCAGATCACTTTCTTCGCCGATTGTTATTGCTCCTGACCAGTGGATCACAATTGTTCCTAATTCGGATCATTTCGTGATGACGATCGACGGTAACCGAATCGATCTGCAAAATGCCAAGATGATTAATTATCGTATCTCCAGCCGCGAAATTCGCTTTGATCGGTTCGGACACACGCATTTTTGGTCACGTGTTCAAGATGCCTTTATTGGTGGTAAAGATGACTTTATTTAAGCTA
>CALYQE010000021.1 GCA_945281075.1 uncultured Lactobacillus sp.
AACTTTTACGATCACGCGATCACCAATTGGTTGTAACACGTTTGTCCCTCCTAAATTTAATTTGAATTCTCTTTTATTACGTGTGGTTAGCACTCTTATTAACCAAGTGCTAACTTACAAATATGATATTAACCCTTTTTCAAAAAAAATGCAAGAAAAAATTAGCACTTTTTTAGTTAAAGTGCTAATCTCTGCAAGTCACCTTGTTATAAAGCAATCAATGCCTAATTTTCTTTGTTTTTATCGGAATCAAGGAAATAGATGAGGGTTTGCAATTCCGTTGCTAAGTCGACATTTTGAATCCGTACGCCAGTTGGAGCTGACAAACGAATCGGCGTGAAGTTCATCACACCCTTAATGCCGGCCTCCACCATCTCGTCAGCAGTGTGTTGAGCCGATTCTGATGGCACCGTCAGAATTGCAATCGTTATTTGCTGATCGCTCAATTGTTTCTTCAATTCGCTCATGTCATAAACAGGCACGCCACTTAAAATTTTACCCGTGATCTTTTGGTTAATGTCAAAAGCACATGAAATTCGAATATTATTGCTTCGCTTAAAATTATAATTAAGAAGCGCATGCCCTAAATTACCAACGCCTACAAGGGCGACATTGGTCAGGGTATCCTGGTTAAGAATCTTCTTAAAAAAGGAAAGAAGGCTCTTGACGTCGTATCCATAACCCCGCTTACCAAGAGCACCGAAGTAAGAAAAATCGCGACGAATTGACGCACTGTCCACCTGTACCGCTTCTGATAATTCAGTTGAAGAAACCTTTTCTTTTCCGGCTTCGTTCAAAATGATCAGATAACGATAGTAAAGCGGCAGTCTTTTAGCCGTCGCCGTAGGTATTTTTATTTTTTCCATTTTTCTAGAAGCCTCCATCATAAGATTATTTATTCAAAATTTGTGAATGATCTCATCATTTAATATTATTTTACCTATAATTTGCTTGTTTTTGCAAATGTTTTTTTCACAATCTGCTTGTTTTTGCACTTTTTTGCTTAAATTTTGGCTTTTCTGCTTTCCAAAAAGAAAAGCGCTAAAAAAAACTTTGTTGATTTAGCTAACCGTTTTAATCAGCTCAAAGAAGTGCTTAAGTTAGCCATTATCAATCTCATGCACCTAAATCCTTGCTACATATGCTAAAATGGTTCGTAGGTGAAAAAGATGATAATTGCACAAGGACATGACTTAGAAAAACAATTCGGTGCCAACACTTTATTTAAGCACGTGAATTTTTCAATTGATTCAGCCGCCCGAATCGGACTGGTTGGACCAAACGGAGTGGGTAAAACTACCCTCCTAAAAATAATGACTGGTGAAGAAGAGCCTTCTAGTGGGGAATTTACCATTAATAAGGGCGTCAAAGCCGGCTATATTGCTCAGGAAAATGCTTTTGATGAAAGCAAAACAATCTGGGCCGAAATGCTAACCGTTTTTAGCAAGCTCATTGCCATAGGCAATAATATGCAACAACTTCAGGAAAAAATCGCCCAACATCCTGAAGATAAGCAGCTTCTCAAACAGTATGACCAGCTGCAATTTGATTACGAGCAACAAGGTGGCTACACCTACCAAGCTGATATCAAAAGCATACTGAACGGTTTTAACTTTCCTGAAAATACTTGGTCAAAAATTATTGGTGATCTTTCCGGCGGTGAAAAGACAAGGCTAGCTTTTGTGAAGCTCTTGTTGCAAAAACCGCCACTACTTTTGCTTGACGAGCCCACCAACTATCTAGACTTGGATACGCTGGACTGGTTAGAAAACTTTTTAAAAAGCTATGCCGGCGCCATTCTTGTTGTTTCGCATGATCAATATTTTCTTGATCATTTGGCTACCCAGATTTTTGAATTACAGTTTGGAAAATTAACTGCATTCAAAGGAAATTACTCGGAATACGTGGCTGAACGTGAATTACGCGATCGCCAGCAAGAAGAATCATACGAGCGCCAACAGGAAAAGATCAAAAAAGACGAAGAATTTATCCAGAAAAACCTTGCCCGGGCAAAAACAACTAGGCGCGCACAAAGCAGGCGCAAGCAACTGGAAAAAATGGAAAGGATCACGCCGCCGAAACACAAAAATAAAGTCCGCATTAATTTTAAGAGCGAACGTCCCTCTGGCAAAGAAGTGTTGATCCTGCGTGATTTAACAATTGGCTACCCGGAAAAGACGATGGTTGAAGATATTTCATTACAAGTCAACAAAGGCGATCGGGTGGCGATTATTGGTCCCAATGGGATTGGTAAATCAACCTTGCTAAAAACCATTATGAAGGATTTGCCCCCTAAACAGGGCTCGATCAAATATGGCGCTTCCTTAGATATTGGCTATTATGATCAAGAGCTGCAACTGCTTGACCCTAGTAAAACAGTCATTGATACGGTCTGGGATCGACACAAAACGATGCCGGAGCGCGATGTCAGATCAATTTTAGCTAGTTTTTTATTTACCGCCAAAGATATTGATAAAACCGTTGGTCAACTTTCAGGCGGGCAAAAAGCGCGGTTAACTTTAACCGTTTTGTCGCTTGAGCACAACAACTTTTTATTAATGGATGAGCCAACAAACCATTTGGATTTGGAGGCAAAGGAAGTTTTAGAAGAAGCCTTGCAGAACTTTGATGGTACCTTGCTTTTTGTTTCGCATGACCGCTACTTTATTAACCAGCTATCAAACAAGATTGTTGAAGTTAAAGACCAGCATGCTAAAGTCTACGAAGGTGATTACACCTACTATTTGGAAGAAAAAAACAAATTGACTAGTGCTACCGCACTACCTAATGCTGAACAAGCAAATGAAACTGCTGCGCCCGCCGAAGCGACTAATAAGTTATCATATCAAGAACAAAAACAGCGTGATTCACAAAAGCGGAAACTTCAACGACAAGTAGAAGAAACCGAAAACAAGATTGAGCAGCTTGAAAAGACTCAAGAAGAAATCCAAACGGAAATGGCGAATCCGGAAATTGCCACCAACTTCGATCAACTTGGCCCGCTCCAGGAAAAACTGTCCCAAATTCAATCTGAATTGGACCAAGCAAACAATGATTGGGAAACCGCTTTGACGGCATTGGATGAGTTTAAATAATCAACAAAACACCCTAGTTGCAATGAACTAGGGTGTTTTTTTAATCGTTATGGACGTTGCGGTAAAGCCATTTGGCCGCTAATACATTCGACAGCATGACCACCAATCAGGATTTGACCATGATAATCTAGGTTGACATCTATTATGCCCGCGCGACCAACTTTTTGGCCCTGACTGGCAGTATATGTCACTTGCTTAAGAAGATGATGTTTTTTGATCAAAACGGCAACTGCACCATTACCACTGCCGCAGAC
Source organism: uncultured Lactobacillus sp. (assembly GCA_945281075.1). Lineage (GTDB taxonomy): Bacteria > Bacillota > Bacilli > Lactobacillales > Lactobacillaceae > Lactobacillus. The sequence continues at coordinate 3,350 of CALYQE010000021.1, forward strand.
TGGATCTTCATGGACCCCCTCAAGTGGTGCAAATGAGCGAACTTCAACCTGCGCCTCTTTGTTTTGCAACGCAAAAACAGTTACGCCAGTAGCATGATCTGCCAAAGCTTCAATTAAGCGCTCATCATTGGGCTGTAAAGCGAGCACATCCTCAGCACAAGCCAATTGAATGGTAAACCAAACTGCACCGACATCGACTATTTCTGAAAAGACAATTGCCGTGTCTTTTTTCACGCCCAGTGCCTTGCTTACCCTTGATTGAAGCTCATCATTAACCGCTACAGTCTTAGCTTCAGGCATTGCAAATGAGATTCTTTCATCCTCTAAATAAATTCGCACTAAGCCCTGCTGACATTCCTGAACCAAATAAGCGGGGTTTTTCGGAACAATTCCAGTACTCAAAGCTACCCGTGCGGATCCAATCGTCGGATGGCCGGCAAATGGCAATTCTTCACATGGCGTGAAAATCCGCAGCCGATAATCAGCTTCCGGGTTAGTAGGTGAACAAATAAAAGTTGTTTCAGATAGGTTGGTCCAGTTCGCGATTAATTGCATCTCCTGGTCAGTTAACTGGTCACCATCAATAATCACAGCCACCGGATTGCCATGATACGGCGTTTTAGTAAAAACATCGGCTTGACAAAAAGCCAGTCGCTTATTCTTCATTTGTTTACCTCCAAAATTGGGTCAGATATTACTATTATCTTACCTAACTTTTGCCCCTGCCGAAAGCCCAAACTGCTATTTAGCAATTGACACTTTACTAGCTTGGCTTATAATAGCGGTAACAGGAGGGTTCCAAATGGTTAAATTACGTTCTACTCTTTAATTTATTAATAAATTAAGGAGGAATATCAATTGCAATACGTTCAAAATCTTAACTTTAAAACCAGCCAGCTGGTGAATCTCTATGACAGTGTCGGCTGGAGCAGCTATACGCAAGATCCAGCACTTCTAAAAACCGCAGTTAACAATTCTTTGCTAACCGTCGCAGCGGTGCAAGATAATGAGCTTATCGGCCTAGTTCGCGTAATCGGCGACGGGGTTTCGATTATTTACATACAAGATCTGCTTGTTCGACCGTCAGCTCAACACCATGGCATTGGCTCACAACTGGTTAAACTTGTTCTTGAAAAATATCAGTCAGTTCGCCAAAAAGTATTGCTGACAATTGACGAGCCAAAAACGCGTGCTTTTTATGAGCAATGTGGCTTTAGTTCGTGCGATCAAGGACAAGAGGTCGCTTTTTATCAAGAATTCTAAATAGAAATGGGTTGCTTCCTTGAGAGGAGTCAACCCATTTTTTATTCGTTTAACATACTGTCTGCATATGGCAATTCTAAGGACGGATCTGCATTTAAAGTTAGGTCTGCAAACTTGCCGTCTTGATATAAGTTATAAGCTGCGGCACCAATCATTGCCGCATTGTCACCGCAAAGTTTCAAATCTGGCAAAATCACTTTTGGTTTGATATTTTCGGGTAGTAGCGTAATTTCATGTTCCATGCGATCGCGTAACCCACGGTTAGCGGCAACACCACCACCCATAATAAACGTTTTGGGTTGGTATTGCTTGAGCGCACGGATTGTTTTATGAGCTAAAACGTCAACTACCGCGGCCTGAAAGCTGGCAGCCAAGTCATACTTGTTTAGTTCTTGATGAATTTGATCGGCATGATGACAAGTGTTAATAAACGCACTTTTTAGTCCTGAAAAAGAAAAATCATAGTCATCGTCTTCCATCATTGCCCGCGGAAAATGAAAGGTATCGTTGCCGCGATGAGCCCATTCATCAATTGTCTTTCCGGCAGGATAATTAACCCCTAAGACTCGTCCGATTTTATCATATGCTTCCCCAGCAGCGTCGTCACGAGTATCACCCACAATTTCAAAATGAGTCGGATCTTTTAGCAGGACAATTTCCGTATGCCCGCCAGAAACCTGTAAGGCTAATGCCGGATAAGCGATTTCCGCAGTTAATTGGGCAGCCATAATATGCCCCATGATATGATCTACTCCAATTAAAGGAATGCCGGTGGCCATTGACGCAGCTTTAGCGGCACTAACACCAATTAGCAGAGCACCAACTAAACCTGGTCCATACGTAACGGCAATGGCGTCAATCTCGTTCCAAGTTACATTGGCTTGCTCCAACGCCTTGCGGGTAATCTGCGTGATCACTTCGAGGTGATGGCGACTTGCCACTTCTGGAACGACCCCGCCAAAGCGTTGATGACTCTTAATTTGCGTGGCAACAATCATACTTTCAATCTCACGGCCGTTCTTAACGACCGCAGTAGAAGTTTCATCACACGAACTTTCATAAGCTAAAATACGGATATCTTTTTTACTGTCCAAATTAATCACTTTCTTTTAAATTAAGGCTTTAAGTTCAATACCATATTGAGCCCATCCTGATGATCGTCCTGATAGTAGTTTGGCCTTACCAAATTCACTTTAAATCCCAAACTTTGATACAATTTTTGGGCAATTTCATTGTTGGCTCTTACTTCAAGGCTAACCATTTGACAGCCGAATTGACGCGCATAATCAATCATTAAGCGCATCAAATAGGTCCCTAGTCCCTGCCCTTGCCATTGCGGCGTGACGCTTAGATTAGTAATGTGCGCCTCTGAATTATTCAAACGCATCCCAATAACCGCCAGGACACTCGAACCATAATAGACCACAATGTATAAAGAATCTTTTCTGCTTAATTCCGCGCGAAAATTCTCAGCTGTCCAAGGACTTGCACCGTCATAAATTTGCTTTTCTAAAAACAGCAGATTGGCAAGGTCGCCTTCTTTGGCCCTCATCGCTTGCAGACGCTTATGCTTCAGCGTAAACACAAACGGTCTAAAACTGGGCTCACACTCTTTTTTAAACAAACGGGAGAAACGCTCTTTTGGCCTAAACTTCTTCCACATAATCTCGATCAGAACCAAATGGCTTACCAGTTTTTTGGTGCCAATCTGCTTCTGCCTGCGTTCTTCGCAAATATTTTGGCAGCAGTTCATCTGCATCTACCGGCTTTTCCTGTAAGGCCAGCTGGCCAATTAAGCCTGCATGAATTTCGTTTTGCTTTTGTGTGCCAAAACGATACGGAATTTCTAGTTGTTCAAGCAATTTTTGCTGTTTTTCAAATCCTGAGCCGACAAATACCAGTTCTTTAACGGGATGATCTTCATAATATTTCTTAATTGCAGCAAGTAAAGTATCAATATGATAATGTCCATCATCAATCACGCAAATTGGCGCCTGCTCTTGTTGATCTAGATATGCCCCCGCAAAATAGTTATCATTTCGAGCATCAATGCCTGCTATTACTAAGTCTTGGTCGCTAAGGGCGCCGGCGGCCAGTGCCTGCAGCGTTGATACGCCTACGAGCTCTTTGTGCAGAATGCTAGCAAACATCTTAACTGTGGTAACCCCAATGCGCAAACCTGTATAAGAACCCGGTCCAATCGCCACCGCAAAGCGGTCGATCTCTTTGAGCGTCAGCTTATTCTCGGTTAGAATTTCCTGAAATAAAGGATCAAGGTGTTCGCTGTGATTTCTTTCATCACGTTCATTTTTTTCAGTTATTACCCGCTGATCTTCATTTAAAGCCACACTGAGCTGATTAGTTGCCGTCGAAATGCTCAAAATTTTCATTATTTCACTCTTTTCAAAAACTACCTTCTAATTTTAACACGAGAAAGAGCCCTTAAAACAAAGTAGGTGACCAGCATTTCCAGCCAAGGTGCAATTGCTTCTTTAGGAACTCGTTGAATAAAAGCCACACGATAGTCCATGCCGTATAAAAAGTGTAGCCACAAAGTGTTTAGGCCGAGGTTGACAATCAAAGTCACTAAAAGAGTGGCCAACACAACCCGCCAGGTTTTCAACGACTTTTTGTATAGCAGCAAGCCATAAATAAGTGGCCCGATCATGGCACTGAGCGTAAAGCCAATAAAAAAGCCACCTTGATTGGCAAACAATGCCGATGAAACCAGGTCGCTAATTCCGCCACCGATCGCGCCCCAAACGGGGCCAAACATGTAGCCCAATAAGACGCTGCCAATAAAGCCTAAACCCACATGAACAATCGTGGTGCCAATGGTAAAGCGACTAAGAACAACTTTAATTGCGACAATTACGCCCAAAAGAACGAGGTCACGCAATTCGACCTTAAACATTTCCTTGGTAGTCATTTTCAGCACTTCTTTCATAAATAAACTTAGTTATATTATACCATTAGCAAATTATATTATATTTTGCGCCAAGATAGCTCGCAAAGGGCTTTATCCTTTTTATCTTCATCACCAATTGCGTGATAGGACTCGATTTGGTCCCCATCTTCTACGAGCTTAAGGCAAGAAAAAGGCGTTTCGCCATAGCGCACTTCTAAGTTGAACTTGATGTCAATTGAACTGACAACATGATTCTTTAAAAAATCGCGCTCAAGGGTATCGAGCAACCAGTTAAAGTAATGGCCGTTGGTCATATGATGATTGGTGTCTAAATCATCATAGCGCACCCGATATTTCCTTTTAACCGGATAATCATCCTGTAGTCTTAAGCGTAGGAAGCGCGGGATTTTCTTTAGCAGCGGCACGCCCAGCTCTTCCATCATTTTCTTATCCGTTGACACCAGCTTGCGCTTTTTTAAATCAAATAACACCCATTCGCTTTTAGCCGTGATCAAATTATTACCAGCTTGATCACTAATGGCAAAATCCCGGTACTCTAAAAAGCGATTATAACCCACCGGTTCAGTTGAAATAATAATATTTTCATTAGGCTGTGGCCACCGGGTAATTTCCACATGGTAGTGCGTTACTACCCAACCTAAGCCTTGCTCGTTGAGTGCCTCTGTGCTGCCGGGTCCCTCAGCCAATTGATGTTCCGAAGTGCTCATCATTAAGTTGATCATTGCCGGCAATTTAAGGTGCTGATTTTCATCACATTCATAAAAATTTACTTGATGTTTCTCACTATACTTCATTATTTTAGTCACCTACTGTTGATGATACCGATCATAAAGTTCATTTTTGGAAACTGCATTTGCTACTGCAACTTCTTTAATGGCCGTTTTCTTGCTTTGCCCTTCAGCGACTTTCTGATCCACCTGGGCAATTATTTCCGGCCAGCTTAATTGCGCTTTTTCTGCTGTATTCGGTGAAACCAAAACAACAAATTCCCCTCTTGGAGCATTCTGGTCAAAATAAGCAGCTAGTTCAGTTACCGTTCCGCGCACAAACTCTTCATGAATTTTAGTTAATTCCCTAGCTGCAACCACCTCACGGTCAGAAGCAAAAATCGTCGCCATTTGCTTTAAGGTTTTTGCCAGCCGGTGCGGCGCTTCATAAAAAATTGAAGTAGCCTTGGCTTGTTCCATCTGCTCAAAATAAGGTCTTTGTTCACTGCTTTTCCGTGGCAAAAAACCATAATAAGTAAAGGGTTGTGCATCAAAACCTGAGGCAATCAAAGCAGTTGTAAAGGCCGAGGCACCGGGCAGTGGAACTACCGGAATATCGTTTTTGATGCACTCTTGAACCAAAACATAGCCCGGATCAGAAATAACGGGCATCCCGGCATCGCTGATTTCCGCAATTACGGCCCCCTCCTGCATCATCTTAACTAATTCTGGGGCTCGCCGTTTGGAATTATACTTATGAAAAGAAAGCATGTGATTGTGTACCCCGATCTTTTCAAGCAAAATGCCACTTGTTCTGGTATCTTCCGCCGCAATGTAATTAGCTTTTTGCAAGATTTTCTTGGCCCGGATCGTTATATCTTCCAAGTTGCCTATTGGTGTCGGCACTAAATAAAGCTTTCCCTCATCATGGGCATAACTGCTTTGCCGCTGCATATTTTATCAGTCCTTTAACGCGTTTTCTTTTTTTCACCAAAATTATCAAGAATATCTAAGCAAAACATACAATCTGAGCTTGGATCACGGTGCGAACCATAGTACATATTACAAATATGATAGCCAGTATTGTAGATTTTCCGTAAAGATTCTAAACCGCTTTGCGTTTTAACGGTACTTTGATGAGCATTACTCATTTTATCCATTTTTTCACGCAAGAGCTCATTTTCCATCTTTAGCTCAGTGTTTTCTTTGAGCGTTTCTAAAATACTATTTTCAAGGCTCTCGATTGTCTTAGTCATGTTGACCATTGAATCGTGAAGCTGCTGCAATTTTAAGTAAGAATCATCCATAAAAACACCTACCGTTTCCACTGCAGAGCAAGGTAATCAAGTAAATTACGAAAGCCGACATTGCTTAACCGCATCTTATCAACTTCAATCAGATACTTTAACATTCTTGCACCGAGCTGTTGCTTATCATTCTCTATTTCTTTTTGGGCCATCTGTTTGAGTAAGAGTAAAACATACTCCTGCTCTAGTTTTCCTTTCGCCAGCTCAACCAGCTGATGAGCACTGACAATTGCCAGTGAATTGCGTTCAAGCATTTCTTGATAAAAATACTTGCTGGCTTGATCTAACTTGCTTGTATCGCCTAATTCAGTGACATCTTCTAGGGTAAAACCATTTTCTAAAAGCAAAGCAGTTTTCCCATTAACTTGGCCATCAGCCGCAAAGTTAATGATCTGCGTGCGTGAACGAACCGTCGGCAATATTTGATCAGCATTGTTTGTGATCAAAACCGTCACCACCGGAGCAATTGGTTCTTCCAATAAATTAAGCAGAGCATTTGCTGCTGACAAGGTTAATTTTTGAGCCTGGTCAATAATAAAGAAGCGCATGCTGCTTTGCACGGGTCTCTTAGCAAGTTCTTCCTTTAAAACCCGCACCTGATCAATGCCCAAGCTTTGCTTACCTTCGGTGGTAACTAATAGTACATCCGGATTGTTGCCAGAAATGATCTGCTGACAATTGCGGCAAGTGCCATCAGGCTTATTTGCACCAGTGCAGTTCAACAAACAGGCAAGCCAAAATGCAGTATCCAGTGCTTGCTTTTCATTTGCATCGACAAACAAATAACTATGCGCGAGGTGCTGCTGTTCAAATGAACGCTGCAACATGGCAGCTTGCTGGGCATCCTTTTTCGAAATTTCAATCGCCATTAAAATTGCTTAAACTCTTCCACGGCTAAGACAAAGCAGGTTGCGCCACCAACTGTAACTTTTACTGGTTGGCTGCTAACATCAAAGCCAGTCATAGCCAAATTAGGATTCATGTATTCCTCACGGCCTTGGGATTCGCCTTGGATGACACGCATTACCTTTTTAACGTGCTTATCATCAACCCCAATTAAAAAAGTGGTGTTTCCTTCACTTAAAAAGCCACCCGTTGTCGCCAACTTAGTTGCACGAATGTTTTCTTTGGCAAACACGTGCTGCAAGCGACTAGCATCTTCTCTTTGGACTATTGCAATTATTAACTTCATTCATCCCAGTCCTTTAACAATTCTTGCGGTAGATAAGTTTTTATTATTTTAACACAGTCACTGACCACTTCAGCAAGCGGTTTCTCTGCATCAATAACTTTTATCCGCGCTTTATTCTCTTGGTTGACTTCTTGATATCCGTGGTAGACTTTCTGATGAAAAGCTAGTTGTTCTTGTTCCAAGCGATCTTCTTGTCCGGCGCGCTCCTTAGCAATTCTTCTTAAGCCGACTTCAGGCTTGATATCCAAAAAAATGGTCAAATCTGGAGCAATTCCGCTCGTGGCAAAATCATTTATTTGCTTAACTGCATGGATACCCAAATCTCTGCCAACTCCTTGGTACGCAAGCGAGCTGTCAACAAAGCGATCAGAAAAAATGACTTTGCCTTGCTTGATGGCTGGAATAATCGTTTCCGCCATGTGCTGACTGCGGGCAGCCGCATAAAGCAATGCTTCAGTCTTTGCACTCATCAAGTGATTAGCGGGATCTAAGATCATCTGTCTAATTTTTTCCGCAATTTCTGAACCGCCTGGTTCGCGTGTCACTAGATATTGTGTTTTTAGGTGGGGGCCGATTTGGGCAACCACTTGTTCTATAACGGTGCTTTTTCCGGACCCATCTGGTCCCTCAAAACTGATAAAATAACTTTTCATAAAACTCTCCATGTGTCTATTTTACAAGAGTTTGTTTTATATTAACACCCCAACGTACTTTTAATTTTGTTAAAAAGAAAAAAGCCCTTGCAAAAAGGCTTTTTATTCTGAAATTGCATTGGTAAAACCACTAAATCTTGTATGTCGATGCCGCGCTTCCTGATATAAAAAAGCGTACTTTGCCAGCAAAATTTTATTAGCAATAATATTATCTTCCGACATATCCAAAGTTGTTGCGCTGAGACTTTTTTCAACGGCAATTTCCTCTTGCAGCTTTTCAATCGTCGCGCTTAGGCGTTCATCACCCAATTTTTTAATTTTATCACGTGCCATTAGATTGAAGTTCTCCCTTGAACTGCTCTTTTTAAAGTAATCGAATTTGCGTATTCAATGTCGCTACCAACAGCAAGTCCTGCAGCTAACCGGGTTACTTTGATCCCAGCTGGCTTGATCAATTTGCTAATATACATCGCTGTCGATTCTCCCTCTGGAGTAGAGTTTAACGCTAAAATTACTTCTTTTACATTATCCTGCTTTTGCAAACGAACAATTAAAGATTTGATGTTGATTTCTTCAGGTCCCAGACCATCCATTGGCGACAAGACACCGTGCAGAACATGGTACAAACCATTATATTCGCCCATTTCTTCAAATGCCATCACATCTTTTGGCTGCTCAACCACCATAATCGTTGACTTTTCTCTCGTCGGATCACTGCAAATTGAGCAAGGGTCTTGCTCGGTAACGTTGCCACAGATTGTGCAGCGATGAAGTTTTTGCTTTACTTCAGTCAAGGCTGTGCTAAAGTCATGCACATCCATATCTGGCATGTCCAACGTGTAAAATGCCAGTCTGGTAGCTGTTTTTTCGCCGATTCCAGGCAACTTCATATAAGAATCAATTAAATGAGCAATTGGTGCTGGATATTGCAATTAGATCATACCCTTCGTATATTTGCCTAAACTTGCTTGTGTTGCTTCGTCAATCGCTGATAGGCCCTTGTTGATTGCATCGATAATTAAATCCTGCAACATGTCCGGGTCATCGGGATCAATTGCTTCCTTGTTAATGTTGAGCTCCTTTAATTTACGATCACCGGCAAAAGTAGCTACTACTAAATCATCAGCCGATTTGCCAACAAACTCTTGCGCGGCAATTGTTTCTTGCTCTTGTGCCATTTGCTCTTGCAGCTTTTTGGCCTGCTTCATCATCTGTTGCATGTTCATGCCGCCCATGCCATTAAAATTAGGTCTTTTACTCATTTTAATTCTCCTTATTGTTTAATCTTTAATGTTAACCGCATCGCCAAATAGGTCTTGCGCCTTTTTAATTACTTCCTGATTTTGATCAGCTGTTGAATTTTCAAGTTCTTCATCGGACTTAACTTCTTTTTGCCGTTTCAGCACTTCGTCCCGATGTGATTGCAGGAATTCTTTTCTGACCGTTAACCAATCACTATCTGGAACAAGCACGATTTCATAATCGTGCTGGGTAAACTTAGCAATTTGGTCGGTTAAGATTCCTAGCAGGTCATCATCAGAACTGGCTTTTTCAAACCAGAGCGTATACTTGCATTTCATCACAACTTGATCCTGACTAGCCGCAACTGGTTCAAGAACATCCAGTAATGCTCTTTGCGAAACGCCAAGAACTGACTGTAAATCAGGCCAAACATCTTTAATTGCTTGTAGATCCTGCTTGGTGGCATTTTCCAAAACATGATAAACCTGTTTACGATTTTGCTTGCCAGCCTGATCATTTTTGACTTTTTTGCGCCGTTTCTTTGTTTGAGTAGCTTCTGCGGTCTTCTTAGCAGTGGTTGTTGTGGCAGCCACCTCATTATCGAGATGAAAAATCTGGTCACTGTTTGTCAGTTGCCTTTTCTTCAGCTGCGCAACTTGCTCAGTCAGCTCGACCACCTGCTTTTTTAGGGCCGTGACTTCTGTCTTTAAATCATCGGGCCTTTTGACCGGGTCAGCGACATTTTCACTTACTGTTGCACTAGCCGCTGGCGCCGTAGTTTCCGCTGCCTGGTCCTCATTGGTCGTTTCAATTAAAAAAACTTCCAACGGGATTTGCTGCTGGTTGGTAAAGCGTAAATCATTCAGAGCCGTATTAGCCGCAGTGATCACCTTAAAATAGCGCTCGAGCGGCACATTTTCAATTTGCTTGACAAAGTCTGCTGATAAAAAGTTATGTTCACTTTGCCCGTCTGCTTTAATCGTAATCAAAGCATTAGTCGCCAAATCAATTAGCTCATCTAAAATATTTTTTGAACTAGCGCCGTTTTTCAGCTCGGCCTTGGTCAGGCTCAATGCCGCAGCAGCGTCTTTCTGCAAAATTGCCAAGAGAATCTGCTCGACTTTTTCTTTCGCAGCAAAACCGGTTATTTCAAGCGCAGCATCATATTCGATTGAATCTTTTTCATAACTTAAAAGCTGGTCCAGAATACTCAGTGCATCACGCATTCCGCCATCAGCGACCTGCGCAATGACGGCGATTGCTTTATCTTGATACTTGATTTTTTCCTGATCCAAGATGTATTTCATCCGCTGTTCTAAAGCAGTCTGTGAAATACGCTTAAAATTATAGCGCTGCGTCCGCGAAATTATTGTCGCTGGCACTTTTTGCAATTCGGTCGTTGCTAAAATAAACACCACATGCTCAGGTGGCTCTTCCAATGTTTTTAATAAGGCATTAAAGGCGCCCATCGAGAGCATATGAACTTCGTCGATAATATAAACTTTGTATTTGCCCTGAGTAGGAGCGTATTTAACCTTGTCCCGAATCTCTCGGATTTCATCGACACCATTATTTGAAGCGGCATCAATTTCCATGGTGTCAGCCATCGCGCCTTCGTCGGCGGCAAGGCAATTAGAACATTGATTACATGGCTCACCATCCTGCAGGTTTGTACAATTTAGGGCTTTCGCAAAAATTTTGGCGCACGATGTTTTACCTGTTCCGCGGGGACCAGCAAATAAGAATGCGTGCGAAACCGTGCCGCGCTTAATCGCATTTTTCAACGTATTCGTAATGTCTTCTTGACCCACGACACTGTCAAAAGTGCGCGGTCGCCACTTGCGGTATAACGCTTGATAAGCCATTTTTACATCTTTCCTAGTAAAAAACTCTTAGCTCTTCGAAAGAGTTAAGAGTTTGTAATTGTCTAATAAAAGGCACATGCCCGAACAACCTTAGTGCTGCTACCTTCCGGTCCTGACACGCTTCAGAAGCCAAACATTGCCCAACAACTATACTAACGTATTTTACAGAAATTTTCCACTAATTTTCCGAATTTTTCCCGATTTCAGCAGCAGAAAATGCTGCTTGTTTATCCAGTTTTTGCTTTTGCCTAATTTCTTTAAAAAAGTTTTTGAGCATTTGACTAGCTTCTTGGCGGTAAAGTCCCCGAACGACATGGGGATGATGGTTAAATTTAGTTACAGCAAATAAATCGACTACGCTGCCGGCGGCGCCAGCTTTGGGATCAAGCGCAGCAAAATAAACATTTTTAATGCGCGAATTGATAATTGCGCCCGCACACATTGGACACGGTTCTAGTGTGATAAACAAGCTGCAATCAATTAATCGCCAAGTATTTAGCTTAGTGCAGCCCTGCCTGATCGCCATCATTTCGGCATGTTGCGTCGCATCCTGATCGAGTTCGCGCCGATTATAGCCTTCACCAATGACCTGACCAGCAGGGTCGACTAAAACCGCGCCAATCGGCACCTCACCCTTAGCTTGGGCTTTTTTAGCCTGCTCAAAGGCGAGCTGCATGTACTTTTTCTTTTCTTCACTTGAAAAAGGCATTAATTATTCACCGCCTGCAGAATGTAGTAGCCTTTGTCTCGGTCTAAAATGGTACAGTTGCCAAAAGTAGCTTTTAAAAGCTTGCGTGCGCTCGGTTCACCCTGCTTTTTCTGGATAACAAGCAGCAATTTACCGTTATCAATCAAATGATCCTTTGCCCCTGTTAAGATACTTGAAACAACATTTTTACCCGCTCTGATCGGCGGATTAGTCACAATTAATCCATATTTCTTGGCAGTTGGAATGCCATGATAAACATCAGATTGATAGATTGTTACATTATCTATTTGGTTAATCGTCGCATTGCGCGCGGCTAATGCTAGCCCTCGCTCATTAACATCGACCATGTCGACGGTTTGCTCGGGCCAAAATTTGGCAGCAAACAAGCCCAAGGGGCCATATCCCGTTCCAACATCTAAAACACCTTGAGCTGGAAATGAAACTTGCGCCATCTGTTTAATTAAAACACCTGACCCATAATCGACGCGCATTTTTGAAAAAACACCTGCATCAGTAGTGAATTTTAAGTCTATTCCGGCAACATGATAATCAACCACGTGTTCATCATGTTCTGTAGTCGGATTAGTCGCATAATACATTTGATTTTCTTGCTCAGTCATAATTTTCTCGTTTCCTAAAACAATCTGTCCTAAACAATTTTAGCGAACACACCACTTTTTGCAAACCAGTTTACTTGATTATTAATAAAAAAATTAACCCGCACAATTTTGGCCTTCTTATGCTGATAGCCTTGCTTAATAAATGGCTTTAAGTAATCCTCTCTAGTACAGACTTTTATCAAGGGAGCTGGCGTGATAACCTTTTAAATGTATGCTATTCATATGCAACTGACGAAACTTCTCAGGAATTTGGTATCGTCTAACGATTAAAATAGCAATTTCTGGCTCTTTACAGCTGTAGCATTGCCATTTTAGAACTAAACGGCCGCCAGACAGTGTGTTTATGATGACACTTTAAATTTTTCTTATTTAATCAATATTATATTCATCTTTAGTGACATACTTTTTGTCTGTCGCTTTTAGCAAATGGACCGTTTTTTTCAGTCGTATTTATTTAAGCATTATTAACTATTTTGTCTCTTGCTATCCACTTATACTTGGTGTATATGCTTCTAATAGAGTTTTTGCTCTGGCTCCAGTCGGCCGGTTTGTTTGTCCTTCATCTTGACTGCCAGTCGGTTGTACTAACTCGGGTTCGTTTTGCTTGTTTTCTTGCCTAGTTTTGAAAGTCATGATCCCATTATCTGCTATTTAATAAAATACGGTTAATTAATTGCACAAAATAAAAAAGACAATTTTTAAACCAAAATTTGTCTTTTAATATTAATTCTATCGAATCTCATTAGTTAATCATGCCAATGGCCGAGTATATTTGATTGCTTCCATTGTCTGCAATAGCACCTATACCAATTGTCTTATTGTTTGGATCTAGCAAAATATTACGGTGTCCCCAATTAGACTTAGCATCATTATAAATATATTCATAAAGCATATTATCTGCCACCAAGGTACTGGACCCGTTTTTTACCTTAATTATGTGATTAGATTGATGGTCAACTGTACCTCCCCAAGGAAATATAACCAGACATTCAGCAGTTGACCTTCTGCTTATTCCTGCCTTATTAAGATAATCACTAAGGATAAAATTGCCAGTTGAATCTTCATGAGCAAAATTAGTAAGCAATAAAGGCGTTCTTTCTTGTACTACTTCATCAAGATGGGTATCCTCGGTTACTGGATCAAGTCCGCGTTGTGACCTTTCTTTATTCAATTCCTTGACAAATTCCTGTCTGAAGTCATTTAGTGAGAAATCGGCAATCGACGGTGCTTTATGCTTTTCCTGCGTTGGCTTGGTTGTATCAGGGTAAACTGAATTTTGTGGCTTTTTTGGCGGTTTATTGCTAGTAGCTTTCAAAATCGTAATCCTACTTGCTGGAACGAACTTGTTTTTAGCAATAGAAAAATAATCTTTCCCCTCTATTTTTTTAATCGTGCCTACAATGGAAATTTTTTTACCTTTTTTCAAAAAACGTTTCTTAAGCTTATGTCCTTTTTTATTATAGAGACACGTTCTCTTTTTTATCTTAGCCTTTTGTACTGAGGAAGACTTTAAAACTTTTGCACTACCAACTTGTTTAGCTTCACCAATAGTTTCATTAAATACTAATCCGCCTGCCAAACACGAAGCTGCAATAAGAAATGCAGCGACATTTCGATAATTTATTTTTTTCAATATATAATCTCCATTTTCATTTAATAAAAGTAATCATTTTTATTTACGCAAACCGATGAAAACATCTCACATCGCACTATTTTTTATGATCTACAATCAACTTATTATACAACTTCAGCTAATACATTTGATCGGTCTACGACCAAAATTTAGTCTATCGCATAAGTTACCGATAACTACCGTATCTATTGTGTCGTTATGCAAAATCACTGAATTTTTATGATATTAATTTAGATTTCTTCTTTAAAGTCATTATGGACAATATTTATAAGTCAATTTCAACAATTTATTGGCATCTGTAAATTTATCAAGGAAATTAAAAAATACTGCAATCTATTTTTTCTGCAGTTACCTATCTGATACTACTACTTAAACCTACTAATGAAAATCCAGCAATTACGTCACCAAATATAAAAGCCTCTACCTTCAAAGTTTTCATCTTTTGTCTTTTCTTATGTTTTCGACTAATACACCACAGAGATAATTTCGGTCTTTAAAAACCATTGATTTTATTTTGGTTTTTAATTAATATGTGTGTAGCTATTTTAAAGTTCTGCTTTACATTCAGTTTAACTGATATAAAAACTAGCTATTATTTTAATAAAAATAATATTGAGATAGAGCAGTCAGTATGTCATGCACATTTTTATCTGACAGTATGATATTCTGATCGCATGCTAAAGGTAATTTTTAAAAACTTGATTTTAGTTAGTTGTCCATCATACCAGTGACATTAAACCTAAGGCGATTTTAGGAGAAAATTTATATGAAACTAAACAAAAATATTATTATCGCAGCTGTTGCCGGAATTACGACAATTTCACCTATTGTTAGTCAAGCTTCAGTTGCATTAGCAGATACAATTTCAGCAAGTACAGAACCAGCAGCTAATGGTACTAATACAAGCAATTCCTCTGCAGCAACTACTCCAGAAGCAACACAAGACACTCCAAAGGTTGAACCTATTTCTTTACCAATTCAGGATAAAGATGCTGAGCCCCAAGCCAAATTGCTTAAGACTAATAAGCATTGGTCAAAGCCTCATAAGCGTGCTAATAAATATTACAATAAGAATGTAAAGAAAGCTAAGAGCTTAGACAGTAATATTGCTAAAGTTAAGGTATTAAAGAAGACTTTAAAGCATTTTAAGAATTATAAGACTAATTATGCAAAACGTTTTAAGAAATATCTTAATGCTGAAATTGCATGGTTAAATAGACAAGTTGATAAGGAAAATACTAATGTTCCAACTACTAAGCCATCAGGTGAATTAGAACCAACACCAGTAAATCCTAAATCTGTAACACCAGATAAGCATAAGAAGCCAAAAGAAGATAATAATGAAAATTCTGGTCCAAGATATACAAATGTATATGCATATAGCAATTATGTTGAATGCTATAAATATTATATTAAACATCCATTAGAAGGCAATAGAAAATTAGTATTAGAAACCATTAAAGACCTTAAGAAACGTGGATACAGGTTTAATGCTGATCTATCTGATAAAGGATATGAGGCTCACAATAAGAAACTTGCTGCACGTGATGATAAATTGATGGATGAAGGTAAATTAGGATAATCTATCTATATTATTCTTCTATTAGTTGAATATAATGGAGGTAATAATATGAGCGTTGATATACTACAACATGCAAATAGAATTCTGATACTAGAGTTGGCAAAAAAGATGTTTTTGTGTAGATCCTGATAATATTTATGTATCATTTATTGCTAATGACATTTAGGATACTAATACTCGTATTTATACAATTTCGCCACCAATAACTAAATATCCATTGGTAACTATTTCAACTATTACGCCAATTCCAGTTAACCCAACCGGAACACAAAAACCTAATGGTTCTAAAAATTAGATAGGTGGCCAAGGTAATTCAAATTGAATTGCTTGTTATCAATATTTAAAAAACCTGCTGCATATGATTTAAGTGGGAACACAAAACAAAAAAAGACGCGTATCTGCGAATTAATATGAACCCCGAAGTTAGGACAACTTCGGGGTTTTTATTGTGGCAAAATTATCCAAACAAGATAAAATTGAAATTTTCAATCTTTGGCGGAATTATCACCTTAGACCTAAAGAATTGGGTCGACGTTATATTATTAATCCTGCTAACATTACTTATCTGCTTGCCCTCATTAAGCATCACGACCTAGCTATTTTAGACCAGCCGTATACTGAATATTCACTTGAGTTCAAAAAACAGGCTTGGCGCAAGCATCCAGCATTAATGGCCTAATTTTTCATACGGATCAAGGCTGGCAGTACCAGCATCCCCAATTCCAAGCATGGCTAAAAGACCATGGGATTGATCAGTCCATGTCGCGTAAGGGCAACCACTTAGATGATAGATTAATGGAAGGGCTCTTTGGCATACTCAAACGGGAAATGTTCAATGGCATTGAAACCCAGTTTAAGAATCTAAAGGAGCTGGAAGAAGCAATCCAAAAATATATCAACTATTACAACAAGCAAAGAATCAAAGTAAAACTAAAAGGACTAAGTCCGCTTGAATATCGGAAAT
>CALYQE010000022.1 GCA_945281075.1 uncultured Lactobacillus sp.
ATTGCACGTGTATGTCCAATATTCCAAATCTTAGCCGATTGGCTGGCATCTTTAACGTGATAAGGCCGTGGAGAATAATTTCGCTGCTTTACTCGGTAATATTTTGCCGCCTGAACCTGATTAGGTAAAATAGCAACCTGTGTTCCTGCACCCGCTAGTGCTAAAAGAATAGTTGCCGTAATTAACTTTCCTTTTTTCATTTTCTGACCTTTCTTAAAAATATGCGTTCATGAATGTTATACCACTTTTGGCTTGAATCAGATTGATTTTGTCAAAATAAAACCCTCAAATTAGCTAAATTTGAGGGCTCATCAATAAAATTTTTCCAGCTGAAACTTACTTATTTTTCTTACTTTGTACTACAAATTTGTCGACTAAAAAGTAAAGGCCAACCATCAGAACGGCTTGAATTATTCCAGTGATCAAAAAGACGGGATTTAAAATTGAAAAAGCCGTACGGCTAAGGTAAAGCAGAATTAAAGGTCCAAAAATAATTAAAAAAGCCGCTGGTAATACAAACTTATTTATTGTTTAAGGTGATCTTTTTCTTCAAACTCAATCAAGGCCAAGATCAAAAATAGTATTAAAAAAGTTACAACCATCGCTGTTTTCTCCTTGAATTAAATTATACTGCAGATGAGTTGCAATGATATGGAGGGATCACTCAAAACTAATTTAGTCATAAAAATGCCCCCAGATTGGTCCTAAATTTGGGGGGCACTTCATTTCGGTGTTTTTCTGCTTCTTTTTTTACTTAAAGAGCTAGTTTTTTCAAGACTCTCGTTTTACTATTGCAGTACGCTTTGATTTTACTTTAGATCTATAAACCGCTGTCTTCCAAACCA
Organism: uncultured Lactobacillus sp.; assembly: GCA_945281075.1. GTDB lineage: Bacteria > Bacillota > Bacilli > Lactobacillales > Lactobacillaceae > Lactobacillus. The sequence goes on from CALYQE010000022.1 coordinate 846, forward strand.
CTATAATGAGAAACATTTCCATACTCATCATACATGGTGCAATCGTCATCAAAATAGGCTTTAATTTCGGGATCATATTCCAAATTCTTTTGCTTTTTCAGTTCTTCAAGCTTGTCGGAAGTTTTGGGAGGTTCTGGCTGAGATTCATGTTATCTAAGTGTTTCATCAGCAGTTATCTCAAGGCCAACAGTATCAATTCCCTTAACATAAATGTTTTTGCTGATTTTATAATAATAAAGTTTGCCTTTACTTATTTTTTGACCAAAGACTTTAAGCCTCTTTCCTTGTTTCAAAGGTTTTTTCTTTGCCATTTTGCCGTTGGATTTATAGATTTAGCTCTTACATTTCAACGTCACATAAACAGCTTGACTCTTAAGCAATTTGGGAAAAGATCACCATAATTTTGGTTTTTTGCTAATTATTTGCCGAGCAAGTGCAGGTTCGACTTGTCCTACTAATGGCGCAATCGAAGTAGATGCAGCCACTGCTAAAACAACAATTTTTTAGATTCATAAAAGTTGCCCTTTCGCGAAATAGCTTTATTTTTGAAGATAGCCACTCTCCAAAATAGTTTTTTACCATTTTTAGGATTTGTATCGCATTTATTAAGTAGTTCCTCCACATTTTCCTTAGAAATACGACGATTAAAGTAGACATCTTAAATATTCCTACGTTTTGTTTTAGGCTTTAACTCTTTAGCGTAGTGAATAGTGATGTGGTATTCCTTGCCCTTGTAGGTAACGTTATTCACAAAAAAATAATTTCCAGTTGTTAACAAGACCTTTTTCCCCACTCGCTCTACTGTGGTAAGACGATACTTGTTTTCATCCAGTTTTTTCCATTTTGGATTGATAATGTTCCAGTTATGTTTAATAGCATCTCGTTCAGAAGAAAGAACAGTAAAATTTTTCTGAAAACTAACTGGCGGATAGTTCCTATAGTCACCCGTAGTATAATACTATTTTCCCTTCAAAGGATTGGGTAACACCGGCATTTTAACGCCAGTAGTCGGATCCCATAAAAACCCTTTGGAAGTGCTGATAAAGCCCGCTTTGACAGTCTGTGTATAAGTTGTACAGATAGCTGTGCTCAAACCTAAAAATGCAAGTAAAATGAATAAAAATTTTTTTCACTTTATTTGTTTCATCTTCAAATAACTTAATAGATAATCACTCGTAAAATGCTTTTTAGCATAAATCCTTGGTGATCTATTGCTATCAACCATCCCCATAATTAATATCCAAATTATCATGATATTTATTGACACTTTGCTTGTTAGTTAAGTTATACGTTACGCAAGAAAGTTCCTCATTTACATTAGTTATACTATAATCAATTATCTTAGTATCCTCTGGGATAGATAAGCGTTTCAAATCATCCTGTGTTAAGTACAGTCCCTTCTTTTCAATTGCCTTTTTCGCTTTAGCAGAATAAGCTGTCTTCTTGAATAAAGGTTTATTAAATCTTGCAGGATAAGCAGTTTTTGGTTCATCCAGCTTGCCGTCGTTTTTCATAGTTAATTAAAACTAAATACCTCTTATGATGATTAGTGATCTTTTTTACTTCAAAACAGTAATCAAAAACCGGACTCTTTGTACCATCTTCGTAATGCTCTACAGTCGACAAGCAATACTTATTTTTGCCCAATTTCTGCCACTTGCCAGTTATACTTTCCGATACTCCTTATCCTGACCATATAGCGGTTTGACTGTCTTTCTTAATTACTAACGCTGAGTCGCTTTCGCCTGGAAAATACCATTTTTCTCTTAACACCTTTGGTGTAGAAGAGTTAAAAGTATACGTAATTTTTGGTATTTCATTTGCAGCTTGCGCTTTAACCGTGCTATATGCTGCCAACGGAACTATTAGTCCAAGCTTGCTACTAGCGCTAACAATGCTTTTTTAAATTTCATATTGAAACCTACCTTTTCCTATATTCTAAATAAAAATGCATTATTTTTTATACTTCTTTTCATAATGTTTTTAATAATATAATTAAATATAATTATGCAATGCATATTTATCTACGTGAACTCCATACAATTACTACAAGCAGGAGGTGATAAATTTGGCATTCATAATTAGATCAAATCGTAAAGAATCAGAGAATAAAACGATACGATTTCCGCTTAAACTCATTCAAAAAATTGAACAGGCAATCAAGGAAAAAAATGTAACATTCTCTGGTTTTGTAATTCAGGCGTGCGAATATGCTCTTGATAATATGGAAGAAAACACAAAGAAAAAGTAATGTTGACTACTAACTACATAGTTTTATTTTACAACTTGCAATTAAAAATTATTTAACAATGTACTTTTATGCAATTATTAGGATAGTTCATTGTTCTTAGGTCTAGTAGATTCCAGTTTCGACATTATAATTTGCTGACTAATCGATTTTTTTAAACCTGAAAGTTTCAGTTTTCTCATAGCTAAAAACTGCTCATTTGTTATTCACAACTGTAGTTTTTCACTATATTACATTCCTTACTTATCAGGAGATTTTTGGCGAAAAATGCGGAACTTTTAAATAAGTTCTTTTAATTTGCATTTCAACACTACAGTTGCCTTAATCAAGTGTTTTTTCACGGTTTTATCACTTATACCAAGTCTTTTAGAGAGCAGACGATATGAAGCATTGTATAAATAGTGCTCTATCACAATTGTTCTGTCGATTTCTGATAGTGATAAAACTGCTTCGAATATGATTCTTGCCTCTTCATTTGCAATGATTTGTTCTAAAGGAGACAATAAATTATTCGAAATTGAGCTGATAAATCTATTTTCTTCATTATATTGATAATCAAGACTAAGAAGCCCATACTTGCGATTTTTGCGCTCTTGATTTATCTGCACCTGATCAAGCAGGTGATTAATTAATCTTTTTAATCTTTTGCTTTCTGTAATGTTTTTTTCAAAATCGGCTTTTCTCAATTTTTCCAAAGCATTTTCCAGCTTTTTAACACGTTTTTCTTCTACTTTTCCCATGTTTTATTCCTTTCCATCCCAACGGCCGGAAAGAACAAATTTAGCGAACACCAAATAAACGGTTAGTATCATTAAAAGATGAAATTTTCACCTACTTTTGTTCTAACCGTCCTTTTTGGTGGCCACCAACAGGGACTTTAAAATTGAAATTATAGAGATTTTCTCTATAGTTTTAGTTTATTAGCTTTCAAAGCAATACGAAAGCAGAAAATGTAATTAAAAAACTAGCAGTATATCAGCTTTAGCAAATTATCAGTTTTAACGATAAATTTTCCCGTTTTGTGAACCGCGATTAATATGTACTCTTCTTTTTTAGCGCTGCTTTACAAAGCTTCGAAAGAAAAGAAAACAGTCAAAGCAAAGTAAGTATTCTTAACATAAAACTCCATAAAAGTTAATTTTATATAACTTTTATGGAGTTTATTTTTTATATCTTAATTTCTAGGTTTACTAAAAATTTTTAATATGAAAATATCCAGTTTCCCGAAATATTGATTGCACCTTTCTTACTCAAACCTAATTTATGTCTATTTTAATTGAAAAACTGTTCCATAAATTATTTGAAAATTTGGATATTTCTTTTTATTCTATAGCTTATCAATATTAGATGATGCAATAAAAGCCTTTTCTAAATAGCATTCTTTAGGCTTGAGACGATATAAAAGGCGGTTGGTCTTACATCTTGATAAAATTTATATTCTTGGTATGCTGCAACTCTATACTTTTTATCGTGAATTTAAATTTTTTCACCCAAAACATAAAGCCACTATTCTTACCAGTTGAGATATTATAAACTTGCTTTTTTTTTGCTGCTTTGTTTATTTTACGTTGCCACGAGACATTATAAGCTTTTACTAAACAAATTTTATAAACTTAATAATGCCAGTGATATGTACCTGAATTTACGAAAATTTCTGAATTTTGGGCTTGGGCTTCAGAATAATCTTTTAAAAACTGAGAAGAATTAGGTGGATACACTACTGCAGTACATCCTTCAGGAATAACAAATTCGTATTCGCCATTCTTAAATTTAATAGTAAATTGTCCATTCTCACTTAAATATCTCATCTCAAAGTCACTCACCAGATCTTTAAATCTTGGCCTGATTTCAACCTCTTTGAAGCCCGGCTTGGTAGCCTTTAAACCAACAACTTTTCTGATAAACCAATCAAGAACGCAGCCCATTGCATAATGGTTAAATGAAAAAGTGCCTACTTTGCCATCTGGTTGAATTCCGGCCCAGGATTCCCAAATAGTTGTTGCGCCATGATCAACTTCATACAGCCATGAAGGACACTTATCTTGCAAAAATAGTTTCTTTGCTAAATCGACTTCTTCATTATCAACTAATACATCTAACAAATAGGGGACAGATAAAAATCCGGTATCAAGGCAATCATTGTTGTTATGAATTAGTTCTACTAATCTACTTAATAATTGCTTTTTAACTTTTCCGTCAGCAACCATTTCAAATGCTAGTGCAAGAACATAGCATCCCTGATAATCACAGGTTAATTTGCCTTTTTTGACAAACTTTTCTGCAAAAGCTGTTTTCACTTTATTAGCATACTCAACGTAGACCTTGTCTTTTTCACCTAAAACTTTGCTTATTTTAGCAAACAGTTCAGAAGTGTGTGCTAAAAACGCAGAAGCAACCAAATCCTTGGTTACTTCTGCTGACTTCATTGGGTTAGGGTCCCTCATCATCATACTAGGAAACATCCAATCGCCATAATGAAAAGTTGTATTCCAAATATAGCGGTCATTGCCTTTTTTATCTCCAGCAGCACTTTTTACACAGTAATCATGCCACCTTTTCATTGCCTGATAGTTTTCTTCCAGAACTTCCTTGTGACCATATCTTTGATACAAAGTCCAAGGCACCATTACAATAGCATCGCCCCAACCCGCTGAACTTAAGGTGCCTTTAAAATCTAGTGTACTCTGGTAAAAATCTTCAGGTGCTGGTGAATAATCAATAATTTCTCCATCTTTTTGCTGATCAATACGAACATTCTTTAACCAGCGACGAATCAAACTTTCTGTATCGTAATAAAAAGTAGAAGCAGGAGCAAAGATTTGCATGTCACCGGTCCAACCAACACGTTCACGTTGCGGACAATCAGTAGGGATCGACAACATGTTACCCCGCTCACTCCATTTAATATTTTGGAGCAAGCGATTAATTCGTATATCAGATGTGCCGATTGCTCCCGTTCTTTTCATGTCACTAAAAATAACAATTGCTTTCAGCTCTTGAATAGCTGCTTGCTCTAGATTAGTAATTCTAATATATCTAAAACCATGAAAAGTAAAATCAGGTTCAAATGTCGCCAAGCTGCCATCACCAATTACATGGTCTTCTTGATCTTTATTACGGCCAATTATATTTTTAAAGAAATGTCCGTCTTGGTCCAAAGTCTCGGAGTGTTCTATTTTAATATCAGCACCTTTTTTAAAGTCTGCGGTTATTCGAACTCGCCCAGCGATAACCTGGCCAAAATCTGCAATCAGCTTATTGCCTTCCTGCCAAATTTTTTTAACCGCCAATGTTTGCATTTTTTTCACTTGGGAACCAGTTTGTGCAGACAAGCGTTGATAATCCGCCTCAATTATCTTGGCTTTTTCAGAAAAAGGAGCTATTTCAGTTAACTCATTCTTAATGCGAAGATCTTGCTTTTCACCAATGAAAATGTCCGAATATTTCCATTTACCGGTTCCCACCGAGAACGTTTTATCCGTACCAATCTTCACTTTACTATTATCAGCATATTCAATCGTTAAATCTGCAAGTAAAGCAAGTTGATTGCCAAACTGACAACTTGCTCCAGAAACTGCAATCCTTCCGGCATACCAGCCATCGGCAACCACTACTGCAAAAACATTTCGTCCTTTGACTAACAAATTTTTTATGTCATAAGTTTGATATTGTAAATATTTTTGATACTGAGTGTAATCAGGTGTAAAAATGGCATCACCAATTTTTTTACCGTTTAAATACGCTTGGTATATGCCTTGCGCCGTTATTGCCAATTTTGCCGAATTCACCGGTTTATCAAGGCTAAAAATCTTTTTAAAAATTAGCGGAGCATGCAGTCTTTCTTCAACGGGCCTAGGGGCAGGGGCTTTTTTACCGCTAAACATATCTGCCAGTGAAAATTTCGGTTCTTCACTGACTATAGCAAAATCTGCACTTATCCATTTTCCTACCCATTCATTTTCACTGTTCTTATTCATTTTTCTTCTATCCTTCTTTTACAGAATTAGACATAATCTTTTTGCCTAAATTGACTATGAGACATATTAAACCAATGATAAAGCAGCAAATACAGCCAAATGTAAAGGAACTTTCACCAGCCTTAATATGGATTAAATTCAATAAAACTGGACTAATAAAGCCGCCAATTGAGTTCATAAATTGAAAAACCATCATTGATATCGCCAACTCATATTTATGTGAAACAACTGACATATAGAACGGTATCGTCGACATAATCATTGACATGGCAAAACCTGAGAGGATGCCACCAATACAAATTAAGAAAAGATCGTTAGCAATTCTTCCTATTAAGAAAGTAGTCCCCAAAGTAATAAAGCCGCCGGCAATTATTTTGTCTTTAAATACCTTGTTCAAATATTTCAAACTAAAACCGGCAATAAAACCGCCCGCGGTACCAACTGCATTAACAATACCGGTTATGCTTGTACTTCCTAACTGTTTTTGATCAATCACAATTGATAAGTTAGATGGATAAATCGTATAAAGAATACCCATTAAAAGCGTGATTAAGCCGATTAACCACACATAGGCATTCAAATTTTTCAATACCGTAAAAATATTGTCGCTGCTCTTTCCTTGACTATGTTCAGCCTGATCATTAGGCAGGGCAAGCAATACTAAAAGAAAAATCAAAATACCTAAGACAAATACCCAGTAGGAGTTAACCCAATTATTAGCTCCTAAAAGTCCTCCCCCAAGCATCATCAGAATAGAGCCTAGACTATTCATTGCTGTATTTTTGCCCATCATTTCATTTCTTTCATTCCCCTCAAAAAAGATTGAAATAAGAGTAGGAATTAAAGTATTAACAAAGCCTAGGCCAAATCCGAGGATAAAGGCACATCCAATTAAAACCTCAACACTGTTATGAAAAAACAGAGGTAACAAGCCCCCAGTCGTAGCTATTGCCAAGCCGATTAATGATAGTGATTTTTTTGAATGCCTGACCCCTAAGAAACCTACAACTATTGTAGCAATTAGTGTCCCTAAAGATGGCACCGTCCCGATCATTTGAATCTTGGCAACGGCCACATTCGGAAAAGATTTTGTTATCGCTCCAAACGCATTAGTAATCACTAAAAAACTCATTGTTAGTAAGCTCATGCTCAAAATGCTTACTTTCAGTTTTAATTTATTCATAACAACTCTCCTTATCATATCTGCAAAATACTTATCAGACCTGCGATTAGGTCTTGCCTCTTTCTAGCTAATATTATCAGCCTTATGTAAGCGCTAACAATACTGTGATATGATAAAGATGTGTGTTTTTATGACATCTGAGGTTTTATTAATGAAATTAATTGATTCTAATAGTTTACCTATGCTACCAGGAAATCACTCTATAAAGATTCCAGCTCTTGTCCGCTCAAGCAATATTCCAAATTCCGAAAAAATCTTTATCGTAAGTCACCATTTAAATGTGCCGGTAAAGTTTCACAGACACGACTTTTATGAATTTGTTTTGATTACTAATGGTATTGCAATCAGCAATATCAACGGTAAGGACATATATTTACTTCCTGATTCCCTTTTACTAATGAATTTGCATAGCTCACACTCGCTCAAAGTAAAAGATTCGAAGTCGATCGTGATTAATATTTGCATTAAACCGGAAATACTTGCTTCGGGTGTTTTTGCCGATTTTCTGAAGCAAAACAATTATTTGTGCAATTTTCTGAACAACCAAGGAAACAAAGACTATCTTTACTTTTCACCTACTCACTTATCTAGATATTTACCGATTATCAATGGGATTTTATCTGAATATGTAAAAAATAATTACCATTACAACTATGCAATGCTAGGCTTATTACTAATCTTTTTTGATCAGTTAAGTCATGAAAACTATTATTCTTACGTTGGAATAGATGATTTATGTCTAAAAGTCATCACTAAAATTAATGAAAATATTCGAACGATAACTGTACAAGAGTTAGCTCAAAACTTTAATTACAGCACGGCTTATCTTTCACGATACGTAAAAAAGCACACTTCAATGACCATCAAGGAAATCATTATTCAAGAAAAAATGAAGCAAGCCAAAAAGTATTTAACCGAAACTAACTATTCAATTGAAGAAATTGCAGCTTTAGTTGGCTACAAAAGTGTTAGTTATTTTTTCAAAACCTTTGAAAGGCAAAACAACATCACACCAGATCAATTCCGAAAAACGATAAATCAAAAGCCTGCTGCTTATTTTTAAAATAAGCAGGTTTTCAAAGCAAGACTTGTGCATGACCAAAACAGCAAAAATTGCACGTGCCTCCAGTGTTAGTCAAGAAATGATTCGCTAGCAAAGCTATTAAGTACGATGATATCTGAAATAAACGATAATTACTTTGTTCAAACGAGGTATTTGACATCGCCCCTAGCAATAAAAACTGCTGATTTAGCCTTAACTAAAAAGCTAATTTACCTTGGATTAACGCAGTAACTTGCAGAACTAACTTATTCAAAATGATTATACAAAAAGGGCAAGCTGCTTCCTGCTTACCCTTTTTCAGCATCACTATTTTGATAATATTGTTTTAAGGCCTTGGCTGTCGATGTCTCCCCGTGCTTAAGTAAATCCAGAGGCTGTCCGGAAAATAAGACTTTTCCGCTCTTATTACCAGCATATGGTCCAATATCAACCAGCCAATCAGCTTGCCCCATTACACGTAAATTATGTTCAATCATAATAATCGTTAAGCCAAATTTGCTAATTAACTTTGTTAAGCGGTCAATAAGCTTTCGAACGTTGTGTTCATGAAGACCGTTGGTTGGTTCATCCAAAATCAAAATATCGCTTTCTTTATTGAACAAAAATTGCGCTAGTTTTAACCTTTGTAACTCTCCTCCCGAAAATGTATCTAAAGATTGCTGTAATTTTAAATAGCCCAAATCAACTATCTGCAGAATCCGCATCTCCTTTGCAAAAATAGGAAATTTCTTTAAAAATGCCCCTGCACTTAATTCCATTACTTCAGCAATATTTAAGCCGTTTGCCTTAAGCTGTAAGACTTCAGGAGCGTAGCGCAAACCGTAACAAGCATCACATAATGAGCTTGATTCTCCAAGATACGCTAAGTCTAACTTAATTAATCCCTTGCCTTTGCATATTGGACAGGCACCTTTACTATTGAACGAAAACAAGCTCAAATCTTGCTTTGTTGCCTTAGCATAATATTGCTGTAAGCGATCAAACACATTCAGATAAGTTAAAACGTTCGAGCGATTACTGACATGAATTGGGCGCTGATTTAAAACCGCAGCTCGTGGATATTGCTCTTTAATTACTGAAACCATGCTGCTCTTTCCTAAACCGGCCACCCCGGTAAGTACCGTTAAAGAACGTTCAGGGATTTTTACACTAACATGATGCAAATAAACATATTTTAACTTTTATATTATATCGAAATCTTTTCTTCTTTGAACAAATGCTTTTATCCATTAACCATCATCAAGTTATTTGTCATATTCTTTAGTAATATATTTTCTAATTATAAAGACAGGAGTACAACTCCATGCATGGCAGAAACTATTGATTGATAAGCTTCCATATGGCGATGCCGCAGGATCATCAGGGTTAAAAGATTCCCAAAAAGTATCTGCTCCTCCATCAACCATTTTGCCCCAATATTCTTTCATTAATTTAACCGCATCATGATAGTGGTCGCTTTCAAACAAGGCCACAACAATATGATGGTACATATAAGGCGTAGCAATATCATGTACTGGAAATAGCTTTTCAATTGCATTGTCCATTAGCTTCTTATTGTCATCATCACTTAAAACATGTGCTAAGACCATCCAAACTTGACTCGCAATATTCACTTCATGATCTTCACCACTCCAAAAAAGTCCTTGGTTAGAATCGAATAATTGTTCTTTTGCACCCGTAATCAACTTGTTTAAGATCGCCTGATAATGTAATACATCTTCTTGCTTATCTTCAAGCTTCGCCAATGAAATAAACTGACGTAAAGCATAAATCAGAATTGCCTGAGCACAAGTATGACGATCAAAATCCATATTCCAATCGACAAAAACGAAAAAGTCTTGCTTAAATTCAACTAGATCATTTTCGTTAACAGCTTGTAGAGCAGATTCGATCTCATTTTTAGCCGATTCATATAAGTCGTCAACCACTTGTTTATCTTTAAAGTGTTCGTAATAATCTGATAAGGTTGAGACAAAGAACAACCCATAATCATAAAAGAAAGTATCGTCAGGAATAGGCTCTGTAGAAGTAAAAATATTGGTCGTGATTCTACCATCCTCAGCTGGTAATCCACCGAATAAATAGAGGCAATGCCTGACTATATTCTGATCATCAAAAGTTGCGTAGTTCGCTAAAGCTTGCAATCTAAGATCACCGAGCCAAAGCCTTCGGTCACGCTTAGGGCCATCCTCAAATACCCGTTGCATACAATCCTGCAAGGTTTTTAGTCCTACTTGATCAATCCTATCCAGCATTTTATCACCGGTCTTGACAGGCTTAACTTTTTTTAAGTCAGCACTAGATTGAGCAACAAATGTAGGATTGGAAAATTGAACTTTCCACTTAGGGGAAGTGTCTATGACATCGAGCAAAATATACCTGCAAGAATATCTTCTTTCTAATTCTAAAGTTTGTGGCAGTGTATCTAAATGCATGTATTCATCTTGTAGCCATGACTTACTAAGCAAGCCATCATAATCATCACTGTTTTCTACTAACTCAATTGGGATCTCGCAGAATTTGAGATGCAGAAATAGTGGTGCGTCCATTGGTGAATCAACGCTTTTCATATCGATGCTAAAATGACCAACATAATGATCACCTAAATCAAGAATAACTTGCTCATTTTTGCCCAGAGTTAGACTGGATAGTGCCATAATATTTTTGATTTTTTCTTGTGCCATAACCATAAATACTACTATCTTTTTCTACTGTAACTATACTGTCGGGCGTAATAGTAGTATCTGTTAATTCTGGTTCAAAGGACTCAGCTTTTTGAAGCAAAACCTTATTTTTGATAAATTTAATATCATTTTTTTGAAATTCCATATTTATTTACTCTCTCCATTAATTCAGTTCTTTTGTTTAAGCTTGTCAATAAAGTAGATAATAAAAATAATGGCGGTAATGATCAATAGTGCAATACCTGCATTTTTTATTGCAGCACCGGCCGTTGAACCCAGCATCTGTCCAACATAAGGAGCTAAAAACGAGCCCATGTTTGAACCTACTAAGCAAATTGCATTGTTAAGCGGAGCCTCTTTTGTATTTGATAATTCGGCTACCCTAGTGAAAATATATGGAATTGCTAACCCCCCAAAAAAGCCTGATATTATACTCCACATAGTGATTACAGAAACACTTGATGAAAGAGCAATACCTACCAAGGAGATTCCTGAAACTAGCAAACCAATTAAGAAAACAAGTTTTTTCAGGTGTTTATAAGCAATTCCAAATAAAGCGCCACCTACTAATTGACTAATTTGAATAATGCTTAAAATATTTGAAGCTTGCGTGGGGGTTCCTATTTTAGCATTCACAAAAAAAGTAGCTAACTTAACCATCATTACCATTAGACAAGCAAAATAACCAAATAGCAATAATCCTAACCCGATTACTGGCCAAATTCCGTGGCTTTCTTCATTTTCGGTTGTCTTGGTTTCCTCAATTATTCCATCCTTACCTGCTTTAAGACCATATTTTTCTGGTGAAGGAACAAAGAAAATAAAGAGCAATAATGTAGGAATAAATAATAAATAAACCAAGTATGAGGCATGCCAGCTAACTGGTATCAACTGCCCGGCAAAGAAGGTCATTATAGCAACCCCAGCACCAGCAACAGCAGATCTCCAACCCATCAAGTTAGCTAACGTATCACCCTCAAAAAATTCACCAATTAAGCTAATTGCTAATGGGTTAGCCAATCCAATGCCGACTCCTAAAACGGCTCGTGAAATCATAATTAAACTTAAACTATTAGAAAAAGCAGGAATAATTGACGATACGCTGGCAATTGATAAGCCGATTACAGCTATCGTTTTTTGACCCATCTTTTTTGTTAAAAAGCCACTAACCAAAACAAAAATTGTTACAAACATTGAAACAATAGTAGTTATTAGTTCAATTTGTACCTCAGTTGCGCTGGGAAATGCCTGTGCCATTTGCGGAATAGTACCCGAAATTGCACTTGCCGCCTACTCAACGATATTGAGAGCTAATAAGGCAATAATTAATATTACCTTATGCCATCCATAAGTGTATTTTCTATCCATAACTTATCTCCTATGCATAATTAATTTTTACTTGACATTTGTCATTGTAAACGCATACACTAATGGAAACAATATCGTATTTTTTGAAAAAACTATTGCGTATCTACATATTACGAATATGGCTTTTGATTGAAATTGGGGGAGTCATAATTGGATGATAAATAAACTAGATAAATATCTTCGTACTATTGACCCAATAGAATATCAACAAAAGAAAACTGGTCAAAATGTTAATGATATTTCAAAAAGTATTCTTGCTAACCTTGAAAAAATTTCGCCCGATATGACTATCCCAAAAATGCCACGCGCATTTTTCCCTAAGAATGAAGATATTGTCGTTAGAAAGCACCATCGCTTTTCAACCATGGTATCTCACACCCACGACTTCGTAGAGCTAAATTATATTTACTCAGGAACTTGTACTCAGTATGTCAATGGCCAAGTAGTACATTTATCTAGCCATTCGTTAATTATGCTGGAAAAAAGTATTCAGCATTCAATCGATTACATGGATGAGAATGATATTCTTATCAACATTTTACTTAAGGACGGAAATTCAATTAATTCTATCCTTGACCGTGTTTCTTCTTCCCCAAGCGTGGTTACACAGTTCATGTTTAATGCCTCCAAAATTGATTCTATTCACGAAAATTATATTGTTTTTAATTTCAACGATAATCAATACGCCCAGAACTTGATTGAATGCTTGGCTTATAAAGGATTAAACTCTGACATTAATAAAAGAAAATCTATGCATGCCCTTTATTCATTGCTAATTCCTGAGTTTGCGAAATCAATCGAAAAAGAAGCAATTTCGTTTGTTCAAAGTAAAGATAATACTATCCTTAAAATTTTAAGTTATATCGATGATCACTATAAAAGCCTAGACCTGAAAAAATTAGCTAAACACTTTGGCTATAACAGCAATTATCTCGACAATAAAATAAAAAGGGAAACTGGGCAGACCTTTCAGGAAATTATTGATCAAAAAAAGTTGAGGTTAGCAATTAGTCTCCTAAAGGAGACAAACATGTCCACTGAAAAAATATCACAAGAAATTGGTTATAATAGCCCAATTTCACTTTTTCGTCTATTTAAGCGAATGCTGCATTCAACTCCTGCCCAATATCGAAAAAATTAATGAAAAAGTGAACCGACTATTACGCTGATAATCAGTTCACTTTTTTATGGTAATCATAAGTTCAGTTATAAAATTCATCTCATGCTTTTTGATTTAACCCTAATAGGCTTGCCAAAAGAGCCAACCAGCAAGAATGATTGAAAAGCCAAAAGTGATCCAGGAAACAATTCTTAAGGACAAATATTTAATACTATACTGACCGATGAAGCCGCCGATAAATAAGCCAATCGCCATTGAAAAAGCCATCAGCCAATTAACATGAGCACCAAATATAAAAACAATTAATGCCACTAAATTCGCTAATGCACCGACAATATCTTTCATTGCATTTACAGTATAAAAATCATCAGATGATAAATAATTTATACAAATCAAATGCAGAACGCCGGCAGCTGCCCCGAAATAACCGGAGTACATTCCTCCCATAAACAAACCGATATAGGCTAACACGATTTTGAATTTTGCTCTTTTTTTCGGCCGTGCTTCATTTTTCTTTCTGCCGTTTGCAGCCATTAAGCCAATCGAAGAAAACAGCACTAAAAAGGGGACAATTTTTTCAAAAATTTTACCGGGGAAAGCAATCAATAATAATCCACCGGTTGCTGCACCAGTAAGCAAGAATAAACAATAGCCGCCGAATTCTTCCCAGTGACCCTTCATTTTTTGTGCAGATGCAAGGAGTACACCTGGACCAGTAAAAATCAGCGCCGCGGTACTGGTAATATTTGCCATTACTGGAGAACAGCCGGCAATTAATAAAGCAGGGTATGACACTAGAGACGCCATACTAGCAACAGCTGAAACAATACCAGAAACTATGCCAGCCAAAATTAAAAACATGATCAACACCGGTGTGCTCATAACTAATTCTCCCCAAAAGAACAAGGCCGAAGCTTTTGCCTCGACCTTGTTGTTGATATTCTAAACCGTTAATCCAAGAAGCCTTTTCTTGGGGTTACGTGGAAGTATTCGGCAATTTCTACTAATTGCTTGTCAGTAATTTCATCCAGCCTATTTCCGCCCTGCGCCTGAATGGCATTAAAGATCGTGGCTGCTTTTTCAACTGTTTCAATTAATCCAAAGCATTCATCTGGAGTATCACCTACTGCAAACATACCATGATGTGGCCACATAACCACTCTGAAACCATCCGCAACTTTGGCTGCGGTGTGTTCACCGATCACCGTAGTACCCGGCGTTTCATAAGGAATGATCCCCAGCCCTTCTGGCAAAACCGGCATTGATTCAGCTTGCATTTTCCAAATAGTCTTGCTGAAATACTTCTCATCAAGTGGCTGAGTGAATGACATGGCAATTAAATTAGTAACGTGGCAGTGCATAACCACTCTTTGCTTTGAATCAAGCTTTAAACGAGCAATATGGTTCATCAAGTGGGTCGGAAATTCGCTTGTTGGTATGGCGCCATCATCATAGCCCCATACAATTTCACCCTGTTGACCGTCGTCACTTATTCTAACTAAGCCGAGATCCTGTTCAGTATTTTGAAACACGTTTCTGAAATACCGTCCCGCACCTGTGACCAAAAAGTACTGTCCAGCTAAGGAGCCGGCGTCAAAACCAAGGTCAAATGTCTTTTTAACTTCTTCAACGTCATCAAAGTCACTTAGCTCTTCAGGAGTAATACGAATACTCATATTACCGCCATTGCGCTCATCCCAGCCATTATCATAGCTTTGACGAGTAATATTACACATATCTCTAACAAAAGTTGAATCAATAAATTTAGTCATAATCTGATCTCCAGAAAAATATTGTTTTAATTAGTTTCTCTTTAATTGAACGTTCTTTTCGTAGTCCTTGAGGTCTTGGTACCAGTCCATCCCAACAGGAACATTATTTCTTAAACAGAATTCATCCCAAACTGCGCCGAATGGATATGACTTCAATTCCTCGGTTTCAGCCAAGCGAAGCGTGAAATCATACTTATTTTCAGCATTTTTGAGCTCGTCAATTGGCGCAAGCAAGCCAAGAAGCAAAGCTTTCTGAGTTGCACGAGTACCAACTACCCAAGCAGCCACACGATTAATCGAAGCATCAAAGAAATCCAAACCAATAATAGTCTTAGACAACAAATCGTCTCTTATCAAAGCAGACATCATTCTAATTGTTCTGTCTTCCAATGTTGGAACATGGTCACTATCCCAGTGAACTGGTCGAGTAATGTGTAAGAACATTCCTTTGCCAAATGCCAAGAATGCTGATAGATAATCTGACGGATCTTCAGCTTCATGGAAGTGTCCAATGTCCATACACCAGAATTTATTTCTAGTCAAAGCGTAGTTGTCATAGAAGAAGTGTGAACCAACCGTATAACTTTCAACGCCGGTACCAAACAGCTTACCCTCGTATGATTCTATTGTGTTCTTTTCATCAAATTTTTCTTCGTTAATTTCGTCCAAAGATTCGATCAGGCGCTCACGCGGATCTAGTCTGCTGATTGGCTCATCCTTCATCCCATCCATGATCCAGAAGTTATCAATAGATTGAGCACCTTGTTCTTTACCAAAGTAATTAGAAATGGCCCGGGCATTTTTACCAACCTGAATCCAGTAATCACGAACACCTTTTTCTGGACTAGCCAAAGTCATGTTTTCTTTAACCTTTGGACTTGAGAAGAAAGTCGGGTTAAAGTCAAGGTAAACTCCATTTTGCTTTGCCCAGTCAACCCAGAACTTAAAATCTTCAGGTCCCACTTCAGAAACATCTTTTTTACTATCAGTGACGGCATAGATTTGGTGCAATTGCAATCTTTGCTTTGCTGGGATTAACTTAAACGCTTCATTTAAATCACTGACTAATTGCTCAGGAGTAGTGGCAATGCCCGGATAATTACCCGAGACGCCAATGCCTCCAGATAATGTTTCTTCTGGTGTTAAAAAGCCATGTATATCGTCACCTTGCCAACACGGAAGAGAAACTCTAATCCCCTGCAGTTTCTTTAACACTTCTTCTGTATCGACACCGATTTCTGCATAACGTTCTTTAGCAACTTGATATGCTGTTTCTACTTGTTTTTCGCTAACCATTATATTTCTCCTTTAATTAATCTATATGAAAAACTTCGTGTAAATCATTAGTAACAGGACTTTCGTCCGGATTAACATCCATCAGTTTAGCCATATAATGCCACCACTCTTTACATCCTTGAGTTTTGGCAATGGCCTGGTACTTTTCAAGGTCATCTACTTCTAAGTAAGCAAATAATGTACCTGTGTTTTTATCCAAATAAATTGAATAGTTATGAGCGCCTGCTTCCTTCAAAGCTTTCTTCATTTGAGGAAACTTTGTCGGAAGGCTTTGGTGACGCTTTTCATACTCAGCAAAATAATTTGGATTAACGTGCATTGTTTGACCTAATCTAACCGTCATAACACTTCACCCCTCTTAGCCGTATGCAAGAAGTTTACATAATCCGCAAGTATACCTTCATATTTGTCTTTTTCTGGTTCATACTTTTTAATTTTAAATGAATCGCTAATAATCCTACGTGCCAAATAAACATTTAAAATGTCGCTTCTGGTAATCATCTGGACCACTAGGTTGCCAATCGCGGTAGCTTCCCCCGGCCCCGCATAAACATCAATTCCGGCAATTGTACTGGTTAATTGGTTAAGTAAGGTAACATTTGATCCGCCGCCCACAATATTTAAAGTATCAATTTGGTAGCCAAGGATTTGATTCAGTTTGTCGATTTCATGTGCATAAAACAAGGCCAAGTTTGAATATATCGCCATGACTATTTCGCCCGGTGTTTCAGGGACCTTTTGCCCAGTTTCCCGACAATATACCTGAATTTCTGTAATCATCTTTTGCGGATTGACAAAACGTTCATCATTAATGTTGATAAATTGCTGGAACGGCTCCACTTTTTTGGCTTTTTCAGCTAATTCACTAAAAGAATACTTGTCCTTTAGCTCCCGCTTTACGCATTGGACCATCCACAGTCCCATGATATTTTTCAAAAATCTGTAAGTACCGTAAGCTCCCCATTCATTGGTGTAGTTTTCTTGGAAAGCCTCAGGTCCATTCTCAGGAACATTGAGCTCTGTACCAAGTAAAGACCAGGTACCAGAAGAAAGAAATGCCCAATGATGCCCCATGCCTGGAGTACCAACCACGGCCGAAGCAGTATCATGTGTCGCAACTGTAATTACGTCGGTCGCCGGCAAATCATAATCAGGAAACTTGAGGCGATCCAGCTTCCCCAGTGGTGTTCCGGCATCAACCAATTTAGGAAACTGATCTTGGCGCACATTTACTTCTTTAAGCAAGTTTTGGTCAAACAGTCCCTCTCTCAAACTAAGCATTTGCGTTGTCGAAGCATTGGTTACTTCCAAAACAGCTTTACCGGTTAAGACATAACCAATATAATCGGGAATCATCATGATTTTATCGGTTTTTGAAAGCAACTCCTTGTTTTCTTCGAATAACTGATAAAGGGTATTAAAGTTTAAGAATTGAATTCCCGTTTTCTGATAAATTTGCTCTTTTGACACTTTTGCAGTCAGATCGTTAATTGCATTAGTAGTTCTTGCATCGCGATAACTGATCGGATCTTCTAGCTTTTGACCGTCTTTACCCACAAGTACATAGTCTACTGCCCAAGTATCAATTCCTAAGGACAGGTTGTCATAACCTGCCTGCTTAATTTTCTGCAGTCCTAACAAAATTTCTTTAATAATGTGATCAATATCCCAGCGGTCATGGCCCTGCTTTAAGGTAAAGCCATTTTTGAAACGGTGCATTTCCTTTAGTGACATTTTGCCATCTTTAAGCTGACTCAAAATGAGCCGGCCGCTTGAGGCACCAATATCAACCGCTACATAGGTTCTTGTCAATTATTTTCACCACACTTTCAAACCTGATACTTATATTTATACGTTAATTTGACAACGCTTACAATGTCATATAAAATTACAAATTGTAACAAATTGGTAGGTGAATTTTTCTTCCTAACCGCCAAAGTGATTTCTTGGCAGCTTTGATCCATTTTTAACTTGGTGGTTTAAGATAAGCGAGGCTTGATCGATATGAACAATGAATTATTAGCTAAATTAAAAGAGCTAAATGCGATTGAAAAGAAGCAATATCATAATCAACTTTTTATCAACGATTTTTATGATAAAACTTTATTGTACGCTTCAGATAAAAAATATGTGCCAATCTTTACCGAAGAATTTTTCAAAGGCAAAAACATTTATGTCAGCAAGCACAATCGCTTTGCACCATATCCCAAACATACGCACACCTTTCTTGAGATGAACTATATGCTTTCTGGAATCGCAAAAGAAAAAGTAAACGGACACACGATTTATCTAAAAGAAGGCGATATATTGCTATTAGGTGTCGGAACTACTCATTCAAT
>CALYQE010000023.1 GCA_945281075.1 uncultured Lactobacillus sp.
ACATTAACGGCGAAATTAACGCAATGATAATGTAAACGTACGGTCCCACCGATTTAGGCAATATACGCAACAGGACGTTAACCATCGATTTCATCATACCGCTTTTTGTCATGACGCCTACAACAACACCTGAAAGCAAAATCGTTGGCATAACGGGAACCATCGATTTAGCGTACTTTTTCCACAGCTTATTTTGTAGTTTTTGGTCAGGATAATTGATCATAAACGCAATTACGATACCAACTGCAAATAAGTAGTACTGCGGAAAGGTAGGAAATGCCACCATGCAAACAATAATAATTAAAGTGAGGGCCACGTTAATCCAGAACAGTTTTGGACGTGCTAATTCTTTATCATCCTTCACTTCAGCAGCTAATGCAATCCGCTCTTCTTTAGAAGTCTTTTCAACAACAATATGTTGCTTTTTTTGCACATGTAAACCTACAAGGTAGGCGATCACAAGTAGTAAAATGAAAAAAATGATCTGTACAGGAAGCATCTTGCTAAACAAAGCTGTAGCTCCATTTTGAACCTTTGGAACCAGTGAGACAGCTCTCAAGGTTCTAGCTGTCCATGGCAAGTCAAAATCCATGATGATGCCCATGGTTGTGAAGAACATCAAAATGATTGGGCTGATTTTAAATTTCTTATAAAACGGATAGAGCAAAGGCATTACAATAATATATTGAGAAGTTACACTTGCATCCAAACCTACAATCCAGGAAACAACTAGAGTCAGACAAATTAATAAAGGTGGCGTAATCTTTACATGACGCAACACTTTTCTGACAATCTCGTTGAAAAAACCAGTATCGGCCAATAACAGAAAATACGGTAAGGCAAATAACATCACCAAGGCCACTGAAGTAGTCAGCCCCAACCCATACTGAACTGAATTTCCAATTTGTAGCGGTGACATACCTACAATCAGACCGCCAATAATTGGAATAATTGCAAATGCAAACATGGCTGTAACTTTTTGGGTTAATAATAATGCCATAATTAAAATGATCATGACAAACCCAACAGTTGCTAAATAACCAGTTGACATTCTTTTTCCCTCCTTTTAGAAAACAAGACATTTTACGTTGTTCACAAATTAACAAGCAATTAGCTTTAACGCTTACATATGCTATTATATATTTATGCAATCTAGTGATAACAGTCACATTTTATTCGACAGCTGAACCTCTTGTTCATGTATTCAGAAAGTAGGGATTGATATGGATATAAACAAACTGAAAACTTTTTTAAACGTCGCAAAGTATGGTAGCTTCAAGGTTGCAGCGGAGCATCTTTTTCTCTCACCAAGAGCAGTTTCCAAACAAATGAACCAAATAGAAGCAGAACTTGGAATCAAGTTGTTTGACCGCAAGAACAACCGGACGAGCTTAACTTCCCAAGGAAAAGAGTTCACAATCACAGCAAATGATATCGTCAACACCTATAATAATGCTTTGACAAGAATAAAAACCAGTCTTTCACTGGAAAACAGTGGAACTTTGAAGTTTGGCTTTTCATCAAGCTATCAGGCAACTATTCTTCAAAGTGTTTTAGGTGACTTTTTGATCTGTCGCCCTAAAATCCATATTGAAATTCAAGAAGAAAGTGGGCAAAGGTTGATAAGCCTAATCAATGAAGGCGCATTGGACTTTATCGTCACTCCTTATTACCAGCTGACTGATCGGCAAAAAATGGAAAAAAGCCTAACTAAGATTGACTTGTTTACTGGTGAATTAGTCATTGGCATCAGTAAAAGCAATCCTTTAAGCTGTCAAAAAGAAATTAGTTTTCGAGATCTCAAAGATCTTAAGGGCTTATATTACTCGCCTTTTGGCTCAAACTACCTGCGAAAAGCATTTATCGACAAATTTTCAAATTTTTTGGATGAAAAACAGATGTATCCAGTATCTACCATGGAACAAAGAAATATTCTAGTTGCAACTAACCAGGGCTTTGGTCTTTATCCAAGTAATGTAGCTGATGAAGCGGAACTTGAAAATCCAATGATTAGCTTTCATCCGATCAGCGATGACTGCAATAAGTTTTATTCTTCATCACTATGGTACAGTAAGCGCGACAAAAATCCTGTTTTAAAAGAACTAGTTAATAATCTGATTAAATAAAAAAGCAATTCCATTTAATGTGGTTCCTAATTACGGAGTTCACGTCCGATCACTTTTTAGCTACCAAAAATATTTTTTCTTTATTTTAATTCTCGCTTACTCTTTGTAACATCTTGTCTTTTTTCAGAAATTAATACCACTAGCCCGAGCAAACCACCAATAAGAGCAACAACAATATTTAAAATTACAATCAGTTGATAACCTCTTTTGCCAAAGGCCTGCACAATTTTTGCAGCAAAGAAAATAATTGAGGTATTTCCAACCAATGACATGAACTGAGCTAGGGCAATTACCGTGGCTTTCAGCTCTGGCATCGCTTTTGCAAGCAGTGCCGTACAAAGCTGATATAGTCCTCCAGCTGCAAAGATGCCAATTAAAAAGGCTGCGGGATACATTATCCAAGCCTTGGGAACAATAATTTCCAGAGCTAAAGACAGTCCAGTCAAAACAGGATAAACCGTTAAAATAACAGATTCCCTAACCCCTTTAGCAACAATCCATGAAGTAATTAAAACTGAAATTGCTCCAGCTACTGCATAAACAGATTCGATAATTCCAGGCTGCGAAATACCATATGACCTTGCTAGCTCTTGATAAGTATTTGTCCACAAGTTGAAGGTGGCACAACTGGTATAGCCGATCAGAAGCAAAGAAATGATCGCAGGACTTACATATAATTTAGTTTTTGTTTTTGACTTCTCAGGCAGCTTTTGCCTTTCTGGAAACTTGCTAAACGATAAAATTAACGCCGTTATAAAATAAATCAGACTAGCTGAAATAAACAAAACCTTAAAATTCAGGTGTACTGCGCTAACAATAAGTATAAAAATAGGCAAGATAAATTGACCAAGACTTATTAGAAACTTGACCATAACATTCGCAGAAGAAGCTTTTTTAGGAAAAATTTCCAATATAGTCGCACTACCGACAACGTAAGAAAATGTATTGCCGATTCCGTATAAGAAAAATGCAATGACTTTTTCTGCACGCAAAAAGGGGATCGTGATTAGGCTTAAATAATATAGACCTTGAAAAATGTTGCCAATTACTTCAGGAACTTTCCGACCATATTTATCTGAGATTGGTCCTACAAACAAAGTAAATAATAATGCTCCTAAGTTTACAATTGATATCAATGATAAGACGTCTGCAATATTGCATTTCCAAAAATTGGCTAGTTGCACCTTATATTGGGCGAGAATAGACATACTTATACCCTGCATGATAAAAGTACCAAGATATAAAGTAGCAGCAGTTGATTTATACTTATTTTTTACCATAAATTCTACACTTTCATTAGTTACATTTATCACAATGTCACAGTTTTATCATAATATAAAGACTCTTTCCCATATACCTACGAAAAGTTCCACATATGTCCAAGTGGTTCATTCACCAAAAAGCATGCGTCCCTTTAATAGCCTTATTAATTTTATATTATATTAAAAACACACATCAATTCACATTCTACTAGAGATCCAAAAATAATCTTTTGTGTTTTTCTTCATCCGAATTCATTATCTGCCCAATCAATTTGTTGCAAGTGATTTTAGCGATTGTTTTCACATCATGATAAACTGTTATCAGCTACAAAGTGCTTTACTGAGCAACAAGTACATTGTCAAGACCAATTACCTTAAGCTCCTTTGGCACGTTGATATTAATATCGCGCGATAACAAAATAATATTGACTGCCAAGGAATCATTAATCGCAACAAATCCTAAGGGCTGCAGGATATCTCCTGAAAATTTTCTTAATCATAAACAAATGATTTTTTGCAAGCTAAGCTTTTTAGGAATGACAAAAGTAACTCAGTATACGCGCTTATTAGTGACAAAGATAGATGTCTTATAGTGGCAATAAAATATATTTCATCTTCAAATTATGATTTGTAATAAATATAAACAAGTGTAAGATTCTTTATTTGAACCTTAGTCCATCCTGAAATCATAATAATCCCGTCAATAATCGAAAAGATTATTAAATAAGCTGTACTAATATAGCTACTTGCACAAACCGTATAAATAACTTAAGCTTCGAGGTTTAGGTAGACGGTTAGTACAATCCAGCAACTTATCAAGCTCTTAAAGAAGCTGGATTTGTTATGTTAGTGCTTGGAAATAGTAGATTATTGGGATTTTCAATCAATTTAGATGAATATATCAAAAAACAAAGGAATATTTTTGTTAAATAATTTTTAACAAGTTGAATTGATTTCCTTACTCCAAAGCAGTTTAATATTGTGATTTATTCGAAAATACAAAAGAGTTTGGAATTTAATTCCAAACTCTTTTTTACGTATTGCTTATCATTATTGGGCTAAAAAATCAGTGGCTTCAAGTACGCGAACACAAGCATCGTGCTTAATACCGGTTTGCGCAACCGATAAATAACCGGTTTTTGGATTGCGCTTAAAAAGTACTAGTCCATTCGACATTTGATTAGCGCAAAGAAGATAATCACCGTTCTTACTTAAATCAAAATCACGCGGAGAAACACCACCAGTTTTAATCGTTTGAATTTTTTCAAGGTGCTTTCCACCATCCATTACTTGATAAACAACTAAAGAGTCGTGTCCTCGATTGGAGGAATACACAAACTTGCCATCAGCAGACACTCTAATGCCTGCAGATTGGTTATGGCCTGCAAAGCCTTCAGGGATATTTGAGTAATTTGAAATCCGATCAATATGACCAGTTACCGGATCATAGTGAACAACCGCAGTCTTGCTTCCAACTTCATTTAAAACGTAAATATAATTATTCGTGTTTTCATTGAAAGCAAGCTGGCGTGGACCAAACCCCGGTTCAGTTTCGTATTCATATACAAGCCGCAAGCTAGCATCATCATTTACATCGTATATAAATAAACGATCATGTCCGAGTGAACAAACAATCAGTCGTCCATCTGGCAACAGCCGTGTGTAGTGAATATGTGCTGCATCCTGAACAGCCTTAGGACCTCTACCTTCAATTGGATACCGGTGCGAGTCAATGAATTGGTACTGATTGTCAAGCTTCCATGTTAAAACGGCATTAGTATTATAATTAGCCGCAAAAACCATTTTACGCTTGTCATCCAAATAAACATATGAAGGAACTGTATATTTTAAGTCATTCCAATAATACAAATGATCAAAGTAATTGTATGCTTCATAACTACCCTTAACGGACTGATCAAGCATGGATTCAGAAATTAGCTCGCCTTTACCCGTTGCAGGATCAACATCAATAATGCCCACACCACCAGTTTTATCATCTTTGGTCATGACTAAAGCCAGCTTATGATCTTTAATTGAATAGTTGAAAAATGCTGGATTTTCAGCTTCCGCTAGCAGTTCAATGCCGGTAATTCGCCCTTTTTCAGTATCCAGAGTTGCTGTATAAATTCCTTCTGAGTTATTGTGCTTACCACCAGTATAGCTGTCAGCTGTATATCCTCCTAGTAAAAATTTATCTTCCATTTTAACCTCTTATTCTTAACTAAAAACTAATCAACCGTAACGACTGTGCTCTTCTTAATTACTTCCGGCTTTAGCTCCTGGCCAATGCCAGGACGATCTGGAACGCGAACATGACCATTAACCGGAATCAAGTCATCATATTTAGCTGCTGCCCGATCTTTTTTGTACAAAGCCCTTTGATATACTTCGTGAATAAAGAAATTCGGAATAATCGCTTCAACTTGAAGTGCGGCAGCAATTGCAATTGGGGACCCACAAACATGAACTTGTGCATTAATATCATAAGTGTAAGCCATATCACAAATCTTCTTTGTTTCGGTAATACCACCTGCCAAGGTTAAGTCTGGCTGAACAATATCTAGGGATCTGTCTTCAAACATTTGCCTAAAGCCCCATCTTGTAAACGTTCTCTCTCCTCCAGCTATCGGCATATCAACTTTATCGTGAATTATCTTATAGAAATTAGGGTTCATTGGATCAACTGGCTCTTCATAATAGAGAATCCCAAGCGGCGCAAACGCTTTTGCCATCTTAATAGCAGCAGTGGTGTCTGAATTGGCATGCATATCCAAAATAATATCAAAGTCAGGGCCTGCAGTGTCACGAATTGCTTTAATCCGATCGTATGCAATCCTAATTACGCTTTCATTAACTGGACCCTTGGTTACCCAAGGCTTTTTAGAATCATTGCCCCACATAATTGGATCAAATTTCAGACAATCATAGCCGTCATTAATTACTTTTTTTGTAACTTCTGCATAATCATCAGGAGTCGAAAGTTTAAGTTTATTTGGATCAGGTGCTTCACCCCAATTATATTGCAACTGACTAGCATATGAGCGGAGATTGTCATTAGTTTTCCCACCTAAGAGTTGATATACCGGAGTGTTATAGTATTTGCCCTTAATATCCCAAAGAGCAATATCAATTGCACTGATTGCAGCATTAGGAATTACACCACCTGCAATCCCCCAATAAGTAGTTCTTTGAAGTTTATTCCAGATTTTTTCAATCTTCATCGGGTCTTCACCGATAATTACATGAGCAAAATCCTGAACCATACCAAAACCTGCACGCCAGCCTTTACCGTACGCAAGCCCAGCTTCGCCAAAGCCTGAAATTCCTTCATCTGTATTAATTCTTACAACAATAGGTGCCCATTCTTCAGTTGAGCCAGAACCATTGCCATCAAAACTAACATCTGGTGATGGGATCTTCATCACGTCTATACTTGTAATTTTCATAAAATCCTCCTATTTCGGAAGCGCTTTCTTATCAACAATTACATACTAATCAATTTATTAAGAATAAAACAGTCACTTTAGGTTCATCTGATGTACCATGTTGTTCTTTATCTTTGAAAAGGTGACTATTATTATGAGTATAATAGATAAAAATAGGAGGCTCAGTTGTGAAAAAAGTTTTATTAAGTGAAAAAATCGACGATGCGGGTATTAACTTGCTGAAGAAGAACGGTTTTGAAGTAGAAGTCTCTGCGGGAACTGATACTGACAGCATGAAACAAGGACTAAAAGATGCCTATGCAGTTATCATGCGCTCTACACCACTTAACAAAGAAATGATTGATGCGGCGCCTGATTTAAAAATCATTTCACGTAATGGTACCGGTTTTAATGCAGTTGATATTAACGAAGCAACTAAGAAAGGAATTCTGGTCGCTAGAGTCAACGGCGCCAACTCAAACGCTGTCGCCGAATATGTAT
This sequence comes from uncultured Lactobacillus sp., assembly GCA_945281075.1. Classification (GTDB taxonomy): domain Bacteria; phylum Bacillota; class Bacilli; order Lactobacillales; family Lactobacillaceae; genus Lactobacillus. Next base: position 7,315 of record CALYQE010000023.1, read on the forward strand.
TAACCACTATGCTGGCTTTATCCCGCAACGTTTTTAATGCTAATATATCTATTAAAGAGAAAAAAGAGGAATTGCAAAAGGATGGTTCCTTACCTAACTTTGCTGACAAGTACAAACTAAATGGCCATGAACTGACTGGCAAAACTTTGGCAATTTTGGGTCTGGGACATGTTGGCAGAATTACTGCTAAATATGCCGAAGTTTTTGGCATGAAGGTAATAGGCTATGACCCATACTTAAAGCAAGATCAAGTTAAATGGCCTCTATATGAGAAAGTCGAGAATCTCTATCCTGAAGCTGACTTTTTGTCAATCAACATGCCTTTAACCGATGAAACTAAAAATATGATCACTCTCAAGCAAATGAAGATAATGAAAAATAGCGCAATTATTATTAATTCTGCACGGGGTGGTATCATTAACGAAAAAGATTTGGCTAAAGCCTTAAATAACGGCATAATTGCTGGAGCTGCTGTTGATTCGTTTAATCCGGAACCACCTGAGCCAGACAATCCACTATTTGCCGCTAAAAACTTGATTCTTACCCCACATATGGCGGGAACGACCTTTGAGGCAAGCGAAGCGGTTGGACTTGGTGCAGCCCAAGCAATTATCGACTTTGCTAATGGTAAGATGCCGCAATTTCCTGTAAATCCTGACGTTTTTAATGGATAAAAGAAAATTGCAATCTTTTAAGAAAACGCAATGGCTTTGAGAACAAACTACTTTTTGAACAAAAAAAGCAGATAAAAACACTTCAAAAAGGTGTTTTGTCTGCTTTTTACTTTTTTGTGGCAATTAAATTTGACTATTAGGTCCACTTCCCAGAGTAGGTTGCTAAAGTTATCAATCATGAGGACTCGTCTGTTGGCCAGTAATACATCATGGACAGATTTTCGGTTAGTATTTGAGCAACCTTGCGGCCAAAAAACTTTACGGCTATAGGCAAGACTTTAAGCTTACGAGCCGGGTGGCAAGCTAGACAGCAAGTGCATTAGAAGTCACCCTCAAGCACGGCTAGGAGAATGAAATCGACAGACTGACAAATGGTATGAATTTGGTGATTTTGCGGAGTAGTAAAGTCTAAATTAAGTACTAAGGCAGTCTGGTCCGTAATACAATTTAATACATTGCTTTTGGTCTCCCTTCTATTCGAAGATTGGTAATTAAATATTAGTAAGACCAAGAGAGAATGTATACAGAAAAATAGCTTTTCCGGACTTTTCCCAGCAAGTTTTTATTAGGCTAGCGTTACACGATGCCTAAACTAAACATAAGGTATCCAATCACCATAGCAATAAATGGATTGACTACACAAGTTACGAAGATATATGGATAAGAATCTCTTAGTTTCACATGAGCTACAGAGCTGGCAACGACTGGTCCGCTTGAAAACGGCGAGCAACCTGTCCAGCCAGATGACATCACCGCTAATCTGTGTAAGGCACTAAAATTAAGGTTCATCATCGTCAGATGCTTGCCAAATGAATTAAGCCAAATGCCAATACCACCACTAGCAGAGCCAGAAATTCCCGACGCAATACTTACAATTAGCATAGAAATCAAGTAAATATTCGAGTGACTGTTTGATATTGCTTTGACAATGTTAGCAAATTGTGGTGATATTGTGGCTACACCGCCAAAGGCAACGACGGCAGATGTTGTCATCAATGCATTGATTCCATTTTGTGTCCCTGTTTCAAGCGTTTTACTGATGTGACTGCGCAGTTGTTTGTAAAAAAGAATGAACGCCAATACATTAGCTGTAAACATGGCTAGAACAACTGAGAAGTTGGCATCAAACTTATTTTTAAGGATAAAAATCAAAGTAAGCATAACAATAATTGGCAGAATAGCTACCCAAAAATTCAATTTCTGGTCACCTTTAGTAGTTTTTTTAATACTTGTTGGATCAAGGTTAATAAAGTATTCGCCATTTCTCCTACACTTTTTCTTTGAATGTTTCAAGTAGATATAGTTCGCTGTGAAAACATATATGCCGCAAACAATTCCAATAATTGGACCTGCATAAATATTAGTATGAAAGTACTGCGTAGGCATAATATTTTGGATTTGCGGGCTACCTGGCAAAGTCGTCATACAAATTGTTGCTGCAATTCCCAGAATGGTTGCCGGAAAAAGCTTAATCGGGATATCTGCTTCTTTAAATAAAATTACGGCAATTGGATAAAGCGTAAAAGCTACTAAGTAGGTCATAATTCCGCCGTATGAAAGAATTAATGTAACCACTAACAAAACCAAAATTACGCTGTTTTCACCAATTTTATTAACTAAAGTTGAAGCAATTTTTGATGCTGCTCCGCTGTCCGACATTACCGCTCCAAACAAGGCAGACAGGAAAAAAATTAAGAAGAAGTCTTTAACATAATTGCCCATGGTAAGACCATACCCCTGCGAGAGGCCTTTCCATAAGTCGACACCCCCAAGCAAAATTGCTGCCAAAGATGCGATTAAAGAAGCAGGAATCATATTGACGCCCTTAAAAATCAAAAAGACTAAAAGAGCAATTGCTACAACTATGCTTATTATATACATCGTCATATTTTTATCCCTTCATTTCGTATTTTTTAACTTTATCCCAGTCCAAATTAATGCCCAAACCAGGCTTGTCCTCTGGTAAAAGATAGTTCATCGCTTTATCTTTGACAAATGACTTTTCCAGAATATCTGTCCTTAACGGGTTAAAGTTAACTTCATCTTCAACTGGGTAAGCGTTAGGTATCGCTGCCGCCATTTGTAAACTTGCGGCAAAATGTACAGCAGAACCAAAAGAGTGCATTGACACGCGTTTATAATGTGCTTCTGCTGCAGCTGCTATTTTCTTAGTAGCAGTGAAGCCTCCGCACCAACCAATATCAGGTTCCAAAATATCCAAGTAGTGACTATTAGTAATTTTCGCAAAGTTGAAAATATTTTGTTCGCCTTCAAAGCCCATGATTGCAACTTCTGGAAATACTTCATGCAACTTTTCATACCCTTCAACATTTTCAAATGGATATGGTTCTTCTATGCAATTTAACCCAATTTTCTTCAGCCTTCCAACAACCTTATTGAATATTTCTGGCGTCCAAGCTGAATTAGCATCAACGATTATTCTACTGTCCGGTCCGACTATTTTTCTTAAAAGAGCGATTCGTGCAATGTCCTCATTAAGTGTTACACTATCCGATTGGTCTGCAGAATACTTGCACGGGCTGCCATCAATATTATTAACCCGGCCAATCTTAATCTTGAATGTCCTGTAACCTTGATTTACCCAGCTTTTAACTGCGCTGGTTAAATCATATTCATTAGTATGAAAATAAAATCCACCTGATGCATATGAAGAAACCTTATTAGTGTGACCACCTAGTAACTTATATACCGGCATTTTACAAATTTTACCAAATAAATCCCATAAGGCTATGTCAATTCCGCTTATTGCGCCCTCAACAAGTCCTCTTCTACCGTGGGCGATTGTTCGCCAATACATTTTTTGATAGAGTTGTTCAATATTTGTGGGATCCTGATTCACCAAAATTGGCTCAAGCTGTTCCTTAATTATCGCACCTTGAATATTTGCAGGACTGCCATAGCTCCATGCCTCTCCTATTCCATACAGATCAGTGTTTGTTTCAACTTTCACTAGTAGTGCCTGCCTTGCTGGGTTTGTTCCCATTGCATCACTAAACACGCAGTTATCACTATATTGATACTTCAACTGATATGTTTTTACTCCAGTTATTTTCATTTTTCCTCCAAATAGTTATTAATTTCACAAATATTACTAAAAGAAAAAGCAAGCTTTTTCTTCACTTGCTGACTAGAACTGACTAGTCTTTACAATTCGCTCCTTTACAGCGTCAACCGCTTTTTGATACTTCTCCTTTTCATTATCACTTAAGTTCAATTCGCAGCGCTTTAAAATACCATCTGCACCCAAGACCACGGGCCAACTCAAGTAAAGATCATTCTTAGTATCATAATTTGAAACTGGAACAACTGCATGGGCGTCACTGAAAATGTCTTCAATTAACCGCCAAGCAGTTGAAGCTATTGCCCAGTTCGTGTAACCTTTACCTTTTGAAATGACTTTGGAACTATGGTTTGGCTCTGTGCTCAATGAATCTTGTTCCTCTTTAGTAAAATATTGATCTGCACGTTTTCCAGCTACAAAAACCGTTGACCAAGCTGTAAACTGCTCTGCTCCATGCTCTGCAATAACATAACCATGAACATTATGTGGATCAATGTCAAGTTTTTCCGCAACAAAACGTTTCATTCTTGAGGTGTCAAGGAACGTGCCAGTGCCAAAAACATGATTCTTAGGAAGACCTGTGTATTTTGCGTATAAATCAACTATAACATCACACGGATTAGTAATGTTTAGCAAAATTCCATTAAAGCCTGAATTTTTGATTTTTGTACCGATTTCGCGCACTCCAACAGTATTTTCCTCCAACTCAGCCTGCCGGCTACCAGTTCTTGCAGTAGCACCAATATCACCAAAAGCAGAAACAATTAGATCAAAATTTTTTAATTTGGACCAGTCATTCTTACTATTCCAATCTGCCTTTTGAACTTTGACTGTAAAATGATCTCTCGCTACCGCATCGTGTAAATCACGGTATTCAGACTCGATTTTTTCTTTTTTACGATCAAACAGAAGAAGCTCACTAGCAGTCCCATGAGTAAACAAGGTGTAGGCAACTGTAGCACCGACATGTCCTAAACCAATAATTGCAACTTTATGCATTTGATATCCCCCTATACTTTTTCGTATTTCTCAGTTAATCTCAGTTTATCTTAATAGCGCTTTCAGACATACTCACAATTTTTTCATGAGTAGTCCAAAAAGTTCACCATCTTAAAATGTTTTATAGTCAATATCTTGATGAGATATGCTCCTAAGTGCAACATTCTGTGAATTCTTGATGTGCTTGACCAAAGCTGCCACAGCTTCTTTTTTGTTATTGTCCTGTATTGCTGTGATTACGGCAATATGTTCTCTGGCAGATTCCATATAGCGGGAGTTATGACCTAATTGCATCCTGACTCTTTCTACTTCATCGTCAATCTCCTGAAGTACTTTATTGAGGTATTCATTGTTGCAAGAATTACATATTAGGCGGTGAAATTGGTTATCTAATTTAAAAAAAGCCTGGATATATTGATTACTAGACCGTGACGACTTTTGTTCGATTAGGCTAAGCATTTTATTCTTGAGGTCCTGCATCGCCATAACATCAATTACATCCCAGTAATTATTCAAAATGAAGGGCTCAAGGAGCAGTCTAGCTTCATAAGTATGTGCAATACTCATCAAGGAGAGACTTTTGACTTGAACACCCTTTTTAGAAATTACTTTTAGCAGGCCTTCTTCCTCCAGCTTGTTAAAAGCTTCACGCAATGGCGTTCGACTTACCTTTAAATCTCTTTCAAAATCCGTTTCTCTAATAAACGTCCCTGGTTTCAATTCACAAGTAATAATCCTATTTTTAATTTCACGATATATCTGTTCTTTTAAAAGAGACAATTTTATCCCTCCCCAAGCTTATTATCTACTTTATTATATTTTATCGCTGTACTTGGATCCATTGTGTACTTATTTCGTATTCTTCTTAAATCCGTTTTCTTTATTTAAAAACAATGGTAAGTTGAACTTGTTAAAAAAAACACAATTAATTATCTAGGAGGTTAACTTATGGTTTGGGATTTTGATAAAGATGAAAAATTATCATTTTCTAAAGCAATTGTTTACGATTTAAGTTCAGTTCCCGTAGATCATCCATGGCGTGATGCTACTGGTGGCTTTGGCGGAGCAATTCCATTACAATGCTGGGTAGAATTATATGATACGGATGGCAACCATGCTGGTACATTTACGTCACATGGCATGATTGACAATATTTTTCCACTTATTTTAACTGGTGAAACTAAGAGTTACAGAGATTGGTACAACTTTGTTTACTGGAAGTTAAGAAACTTTGGTTTCAACTCACCACAAATTACTGACCTGGGACAATTTGATTTGCTAATGCTATGTATCATGGCAACCAGAAGGGACATGCCCCTCTATAAATTTTTGGGTGCTAAAAAGAACTGGGCATCCGCATATAAGGGCGGTGGCTCATTACTTGCCGATGATGACCTGCTTGTCAGTGACATGACAAGGTTTGTCAAGGAAGGCTTTACCACAATTAAATTCAAAGTCGGAAGTGATTGGGGCCATAATATGAGTCGCGATATGCGCAGACTTAAAAAAGTTCGTGAGGCCGTAGGTCCTGATATTAAAATTGCCATTGATGCCAACCAGGTTTGGAGCAAGGATGATGCAATCAAGTTTGCTAAAATGGCTGAACCATATAACATTGATTGGTTTGAAGAGCCTATTAACTCACAGCACATGGATGAAATTCAGGAAGTTGTTGATAACTGCTCAATGCAAATCTGTTACGGCGAATCAATGCGAAATTATTATGCACAGATTGGCTATGCAGAACACGGCGTTCAAATTCTCGATCCATATATTGGTAGGACACCAAGCATGTGGGAAAACTACAAGACCTCACTTTACTGCAAGGAACACGGCTTAAGGTTCGTTTCTGGCGGTATGACATGGATAAATGCCAGCTTAGGTGCTTTGTATGATGAAGACCAGCTTCTTGAATTTCACGAACCAATGGTAGGGCCAATGGGTAAGCTTTTAAAGACTAAGTGCGAAATCAAGAATGGTCGTTTCTATTTGCCTGATATTCCAGGACAGGCATTTCGGGTCGATTGGGACGTTATTAAAAAGCGCAACCTGCTTAAGAGCATTACTTGGTATAGCAAGGACAATGTTTCTAAAGACTTCCATGTAAAAGGATCATATTAAGTAAGTCGTTTTTAATTTAAGAAAAATAAAATGTGATGAAGATTAGCAAAAATAATCAACATCACATTTTTTCTAACCTTTCATTTTTGGTTAGCGTACAAATACTGGACGGTCTGGATCAAATTTCCAGTCTTTCATTAGATACTGCATTGCACGCGTATCGTCACGACCCTTAAAACTGAGTTTCTCATAAAGCTCATGCGCTTTTGCAAGCTTATCTTCATTAATATTGATGCCTAGACCGGGACGGTTCGGAATTTTAATTTGACCATCCTTAATTTCCAAAGCGTCATCGCAAATCTGTTGACCGTCTTGCCAAATAAAGTGTGTATCAATTGGTGTGATTTTTGGTGCTGCAGCTGCTACTTGTGCATAAAGGGCAAGTGTAATATCAAAATGGTTGTTTGAATGCGAACCCCAAGTTAGGCCCCATTCATTAAGAATGGCTGCAACCCGCAGAGTTCCTTCAATTCCCCAAAAATGTGGATCGGCGAGAACAATATCAATTGCTTTCATCTGTAATGCAGGGTAAAGTTGCTTCCAGTTGACTGCAATCATATTGGTTGCGACAGACATATTAGTGACATTTCTAAAGTAGCTTAAAACCTCACGTCCGGAAAAACCCGCTTCGGCATTAGTCGGGTCCTCAACATAGGTTAAACTGCTACCATATTTTTTCATCAGTTTAACTGCTTCATCAAGTGACCAGCAACCATTTGGATCAATATTGATCCGGTACTCGGGAAAAGTTTCGTGCAGTTTCTTGACGACTTTCATTTCGGTTTCGCCAGCAAGAACACCACCCTTTAACTTAAAACTCGTGAAGCCATACTTTTCATGAAGCACACGGGCTTCGTTAACGATACCGTCAGCATCCATAATTTCGGAACGACGAATCTTAAACCATTCATCATTTCCAGCTGTTTCATCATCATGAATATAAGGTAGGTCAATTTTATTTCGGTTGGCGACAAAGAATAAGTAGCCCAAAAACGGAACAGCATCACGGTGTCTGCCTTGTCCAATGATATCAACCATTGGTTTATTTAAAAATTTTCCAACTAGATCAAGTAATGCACACTCAATGGCCGCTTCGGCGTGAACCACATATTGTAGTTGCGAAATATCAAGTTTTTGGATACCTTCACCCTTATCATTTGGGTGACCAATTTTTTTCTGTATATTTTTAATAATGTTGCGGTAATCCATAATATCATGACCAACTATAAACGGGACATATGATTCAAGGGACTTTTTTATTGGCTCCCCTCCATGGATTTCGGCTATTCCCTTGTTGCCACTATCATCTTCAATAATGACAATGTTTCTTGTAAAAAACGGGTAATGACAACCGCTTAAAGTTAATGTCGGACTATCATATCCAGCAATCGGAACAATTCTAACTTTTGTAACTATAGGAACAACGTTCATCTTTTACCTCCTGCAGTGTAAAACGTTTTCATAATTATAGAATAAAGTCATTTAAAGTTAAATTACAGGCACTTTATGTTCCTGAGGTGAACTTGCATATTAAGAATTGATAAAACAAAATATTATTAAAGGATGCTATAAATGAATTCAATAATTTTATTTCTCTATTTAGTTGTAGGTGGTATATTAGGCGGCCTCTTTTCTACCATGGCCGGATTAGCTTCTTTAGCCACCTATCCGATTCTTCTTTCGGTAAATATTCCTCCGGTTTACGCAAACATAACAAATGATGCAGCTCTAATTTGGGCAGGAATTGGTTCAACTGTTGCGTCAATCAATGAATTAAAAGGACATTGGAAAAAATTACTCTTTTATGCCATTTTTTCCGTACTAGGTTCTGTCATTGGCTGTTGCTTATTAATCAATTTTCCTGGAAAAATTTTCGAAAAAGTTGTCCCGTTCTGTATTGCCTTTTCTGGCTTCATGGTATTGCTACCCAAAAAGGCTACTCCTAATATGGAGATGCCCAAAAGCAGTCCATTTCTTAAGGTGCTTTCTCTCCTGTGTATCATGATTACCGGTCTTTACACCGGCTATTTTGGTGCCGCATCGGGCGTTTTGATGCTAGGAATTCTAAATTTAATTACAGACGACGACTTTCTAACCGTTAACGCTATGAAAAATGTTATTAGTGCACTCAATAACTTAATCGCCTTGATTATTTATATCTTTACTGCCAAAGTTTATTGGTCAGCCGCGCTTCCACTTGCTATCGGCATCCTTTGCGGTAGTTACTTGGGGCCAAAATTAATGCATTTTATCCCAATTAAAATGATGAAATATATTATTTTTACATTTGCTTTAATTCAAGCAATTTATTTTGCATATAATACTTATTTTAAGTGATTTAAATTTATGTAAAAAGTGCTCTTAATAATCAGATTTATGATTATTAAGAGCACTTTTTTTACTTGAATACATACCTGGGTTAATAGAAAGCTTGCCTTACTGTTGTTACTTGCACTGATTAGAGCTACAGAAACTTAATCAGTACACCAACCGCTGCAACAACTGTCAAAATTAAAATTACTTTGTTTGCACTCATCCTTTTAGATGAAATCAACCAGAATGTAAACAGTACAGCAATTAATGGTAACAGCCCGGGAAAGAACCCATCAATAATTGTTTCGAGCGGCTTAGTTTGTGAACCAAATGGAATCTTGACGGTTGTTTTCAATGCAATCGTAGATGCAGCCAAACCACCAATAACAATTGTACCCAAAACCGTGAACATATTAGTTAAGCGTTTAGCACTTTCACCAACTATTTTATCCACTGCCGATACGCCTAATCGATAGCCACCTTTAAAACAAACAATTTCAATAATAGTAGTGATAATTGCATAACTAAAGATATAAAAAAGCGGTCCTAATGGATTTCCATCTTTTGAAAGACCCATAGCAATCGATAGAAGCGTCGGAATCAGAATTCCCTGCACTAGCGAATCGCCAATACCTGCTAAAGGCCCCATTAGAGAAGCTTTGACATCAACTGGCATTTCCTCACTAATATTAGTGTTACCCATACCAATTTGTTCTTCAAGTGATGCAACAATACCATTCACCAACTGTCCAGTCTGTGGCTCGGTATTATAAAATGGTGAGTGTCGTTTAAGTAGCCTCCTGTAAGCGTCATCATCATTCTTATAGTACTTATTTCCTAATGGCATATAGGAAACTGCCCATGCCGCACCATGCATTTTCTCATAGCTCATAGCAGATTCAGGTAAAAACATGTATCTTAAAAAGATTGAACGCAATTCTTTTTTAGTTAAACGCTCTGGCTTAGAAGTCTTACTTTTTTGCTTTGCAATTTTTTCATTACTAGCCATTTTGTACCTCCTTAGAATAAGTCTGCATCTTGATATTCATCAGCATTTTGAACAGTTTCTTTTGCCAGAGAATCGCTATTCTTATTAATATTGCTTTTAGCAGAAATTTGGTATACAAGGTAGGCAACTAATATGGCAATGAATACCAATCCAATCGTACTCATTTTCGCAAAAACCACCATTGCGAAACCAAATAAGAAGTAAATCAGTTGCAATTTGTTTTTAATTAGCATATTCATCAGCATTGCAATACCAAGGGCAGGAAGCAATCCACCCAAGACAGTAATAATACTAGTTATTTCTGTCGGAATAACTTTTAAAAGGGCTTCAACAGCGCCCCGACCAAAGTAGATGGCGGCCCAAATAGGTACTGCACGTACTAAAAAGGTAATAATCTGTGGCCAGACAACCTGATCCATAATCAATGCATGTTTATCAAACCGGTCTATATCATGATCTGCCCTGTGGTTAAAGTATGAAAACCCCGCCATTCTTAGATTGTAGAAAATTAGACCAAATGTTTGACCAATAAAAATTGACAGCGTAACTGCAATTGCAGGATCTTTAGTTGTAGCCATTGCAAGACCAATACCACCATATGATGCATAAGTAATTTCAGTACTTGAAGTACCGCCAGTATGCATTGTGGCAATGAAGACGGCCTGAACTGCCAGGCCACATAGCACACCTGCCTTAACATCATCAAAGATCAATCCACACATAAAACCGGCAACAAGCGGTCGGCCTAAAATGTAAAAGCCATAGGCCACACCGCCCATAACAATGCTGTCCACCGCACCAAGGTATCCAAGAATTCCTACAAGTACGGCTTGCCAAAAAAGAGCTCCATTCATCTTATGCCTCCTTGGCTTTCAATTCGTTATAGTGCTTTTTAACTTCGGGCCATGTTTTTTGTTTTTCATCAGGAATTAACTGAAAATAAATATTTATCCCTTGATTGTACATATACTCAAAAGCTTCGTAGTCCTTATCATCAAGGGCCAGAGTACGCTCGACTACAATTGAGCCTTCTCGCGTATTCATTGGGCCTACATTTAGTTCTTTACCCCAATTTGCTCCCATTTTAAGAAGTTTAGCAAATGTTTGCGGTGAATTTGATATTAAAAAGAAATTCTTCTTCGATTTCATTCCTTTCTTAATTATTTCCGGTCCTTTATCATCACTAAATATACCGACCTTTAAGTCTCCCGCAGCTGCCTTTAAAACTTTTGTTCTTAACTTATCATGAATGATATTATCACCCACAACCAAAAATCCATCTATTGGTCTTTCCTTAGACCATCTCGTAGTAGTCTGCCCGTGAATTACCCGGTCATCTACTCTAGCTAATGTTATTGCCATAGAGAAACACCTTCCTCTAGCTAAAATTCAATATCTTGATCGGAACTTACTGAGTCCTCAGCTACACAAACTCCTTTTCTTCCAGCTTTTTCAGCTAAATCCGTGATATGATCTAAGCTTGGTTCACTAAGCAGAGATAAGCCTACTTCTAGCAGCATTGGTAGATTAAGACCTGATACAACTCTAATTTTTTGAGGATTTTCTAAGTACTTTGTAAAACACTCATTATAAGGAGAGCCCCCTTTAATATCACAAAGGATCAACAAATCATCTTGATCCTGCTCAATTTTTTGAGTAAGCCGTTGCTTAAACTGCCCCGTATCATCCGGGTCTAGCGTTAAATAATCAATTTTGTTGTTTGAACCTGCTAGCATCTCATAACTACTGCAAATTCCCTTTGCCATATTTCCATGTGTTGTAACTAATATCCTCATCGTATTTTCCCTTATCTGTATAAGATAGAAGTGACTTTATACTGATCAGTTCTAAGCAAAGCATCAGAACATT
>CALYQE010000024.1 GCA_945281075.1 uncultured Lactobacillus sp.
AGGCGCATTTTTGTATAAATTGGTTCCAGTAGTCGGCAAGATTATGGAAAGCCACTACCCTGAAGTCACAGACCAGAAGAGTTTTATCGCAAAGGTGATCAAGAACGAGGAAGAAAGATTCCAATTGACGCTTGATTCCGGCTTGAGTTTACTAGATGATTTAATTCAGGCTGCGAAAAATGATCATGATAAAACAATCGCGGGTAAGGATGCCTTTAAGCTCTTTGACACTTATGGCTTTCCTTACGAATTAACCTTTGAAACTGCGCAAGATGCGGGCTTAAAGGTTGATAAAGCTGGTTTTGATGCCGAAATGAAAGCGCAAAAGGAACGGGCACGCAAAGCACGGGGCGATTTGCAGTCCATGGGCGCTCAGGATGAAACTTTGATGAATTTAAAGGATAAGTCTGAGTTTGAATATGGCGTGTATGAAGAAAAGCACGCTAAACTGATCGACATTTTGGTTGACGACAAGCTGGTTGACCGTGCAGACGGCGAGCAAGCTACCTTAATTTTTGATAAAACGCCATTTTATGCAGAACGTGGTGGTCAAGTAGCTGATCATGGTAGGATTTACAGTCATGATGGTGACCTAGTTGCCGAAGTAACCGATGTTCAACATGCGCCAAATGATCAAAACATGCATTTTGTTGACGTGATTTTACCGCTGCATAAAGGCCAAGAATACACCCTGAAGATTGATCGCAAACGCCGCGAAGGCCTGCGTCATTCTCATACTGCTACGCACCTGTTGCACGCGGCTCTTCGCAGTATTTTAGGCGAGCACACGCACCAGGCAGGTAGTTTGGTTGAACCTGACTTCCTCCGTTTTGACTTTACTGCGGTTGAACCAATGACCCCACAAGAGCTTAAATCGGTTGAAGAACTCGTTAACCAAAAGATTTGGTCGGCAATTGAAGTGAAGACCACCATCACTGACCCTGAAAGTGGAAAAGATTTAGGTGCTTTAGCCTTGTTTGACGGCAAATATGGCGATAAAGTCCGTGTCGTTCAAATGGATGACTTTTCAATTGAATTTTGTGGTGGAACGCACTGTGCTAATACTAACCAAATTGGTATTTTTAAGATTATTTCGGAATCAGCAATCGGTGCCGGCCTAAGAAGAATTGAAGCGGTGCTTTCCAAAAAAGCATACGAATACCTGGCTGATCGTTCTAGCTTGCTCGATCAAATTCAAGCAGAAGTGAAGTCAACCAAGCCGGAAGATATTTTGGACAAGGTTGATAGTCTTGAAAAAGATCTCCATGACAGTCAAAAGCAAGTTGAAGAGTTAAATTCTCAGCTCAATCAAATCAAAGCGGGCTCGATCTTTGATCACGTTGAACAGGTCGGTAATTTGAGCGTCATTGCGCAAAAAATTGACGTTAAGGGCATGAACGACCTGCGTGAACTTGCTGATACTTGGAAAGACGGCGCCAAGTCTGATGTCCTTGTTTTGGCTGCAGGTAAAAAAGACAAGGCCAACATGGTCATTAGCTTAAACCAAAAAGCTTTGGACGAAGGCTTAAAAGCCGGCGATTTAATTAAACAAGTTGCACCATTATTTGGTGGTGGCGGTGGCGGTCGTCCAAACATGGCACAAGCCGGTGGTAAAAAACCCGAAGGACTTGAAAAGGCTATCCAATCAGTAATTTCAGTGATTGCTGCAAATTAATGGATTGAGTTTGTGCGGTTTTTCAAGTAAAATTGTGCTAGGAGGATTGATTATGAGTTCACTAGATAAGACAATGCATTTTGACTTTAATGAAAATAAAGGCAAAAATGTCTATGATACTCTACAAGATGTATATAATGCTCTTGAAGAAAAAGGGTATAATCCAGTCAATCAGATTGTTGGTTACTTATTGTCTGGTGATCCGGCTTATATCCCACGTCACAATGATGCACGTAACTTGATTCTAAAGCATGAACGTGATGAAATTATCGAAGAGCTGGTCAAGAGTTATCTTGGTAAAAATAAGTAAATGCGACTTCTGGGCTTAGATGTTGGATCAAAAACCGTCGGCGTTGCCGTCAGCGATGAGCTGGGCTTAACCGCACAAAAAGTGGAAACAATTTCGATTGATGAAGAGCGGTATAATTTTGGCATGCGCCAGCTGAAAAAGATTGTGCGTGAGTATGATCTGGAAGGTTTTGTTTTAGGCTTACCGAAAAACATGAACGGCTCATCGGGCGCTTCCGTTGCGCGGAGCAAAGCCTACGGTCAAAGGCTCGCAGATAAATTCGGTTTGCCGGTTTATTATTCGGATGAGCGCTTGACGACCGTGGAATCGAACCGCATCTTAATTGAGCAAGCAGGCATTCATGACCGGCATAAGCGTAAGGAAGTAGTCGATCAAATGGCCGCAGTGCTGATTTTACAAAATTATTTGGACTTAAACCGAAAGGATTAATATGACACAAGCAGTTAACGGTGATGACCGTCAAATTACCTTAATCGACGATCAAGGCAACGAGGAATTATACGAAATTTTATTCACATTTCATTCAGATGACTATGACAAGTCTTATGTTTTAATTTACCCAGCCTCACCAAGTGAAGAAGATGAAGTTGAAGTTCTTGCTTTTAGTTATGATGCTGATGAAGAGGGCGACGTAACCAGCAGCGATTTGCACGAAATCGAAGCAGATGATGAATGGGACATGGTTCAAGGGGTACTCAATACGTTCTTGGAAGATGACCGCTTGAGTGGTGAATAACCTTAAAAGACTGGCTTAGCCAGCCTTTTTTATTGAGAGAGATTTTTAAACTAGAATGAATGAAAAAATACTGGCAACTTTAGAATTTGCCAAAATCACTGAAAAGCTGGGGCAGCAGGCGTTGACTGCTCCTGCTAAAACAAGGACTGTACACTTAATGCCAAGTAGCGACTTCGATGAGGTCAAGACGGCTCTTAAGCAGACCTTAACTGGGGCTAATCTTTTGCGAATTAAGGGACAATTGCCATTAACCAATTTTGCTGATGTTAGACCTAGTACTAAAAGATTGCGAATTCAGGCTAATTTAAATGCGCAAGAATTAGGAAACATTTTGCTTGTTCTGACGCTTGCGCAAGAGGTTAATAATTTTTTGGCTGAAAATGACCAAGAAGAATTAGATCTCACGGCGATCGCAAGTATTTTAGCCAACCTCGCAGTCCCAGAAGACTTATTGGGGGAACTAAAAAAGTCGGTTGATTTTGACGGGGAAGTTCTCGACACGGCATCAACTGACTTGGCGAGCATCAGACGCGAATTGAAGCACAATGATGTTGAAATTAAGCAAAGAATGGACAATTACGTCAAAGGCAGCAGCAGTAAGTATTTGTCCGAACAAATTGTGACCATCAGGGATGAACGCTACGTTATTCCCGTTAAGCAAGAATACCGCAACAAATTTGGGGGCGTGGTCCATGACCAAAGTGCTAGTGGACAAACCCTGTTTATCGAACCAAGCAGTGTTTTAGACCTGAATAACCGGCAGCAGAATTTACTGGCGCGTGAAAAGCGTGAGATTCAAAGGGTGCTGCAGCGACTATCCGAATTGATGCGCACAGAGGTTGACCAAATTGATGCCCTTGCAGATGCTTTAGTTGATCTTGACTTTATTCAGGCTAAGGCAAAGCTGGCTCAGCAAATGGCAGCTACTGAACCCAAATTAACGACGGATCAGTCTTTAAAATTTCTCAAAGCACGCCACCCCTTGATTAACCCCGAACAAGTGGTAGCCAATGATATTCGTTTGGGTGAAGATTTTGACACCATGCTTATTACTGGACCTAACACAGGCGGAAAAACGATTACTTTAAAAACGGTCGGACTTTTGCAGCTAATGGTCCAGTCAGGACTCTTCATTCCCGCCCAAGAAGGAAGCAGGGCAGCCGTTTTCAACGATATTTGTGCTGATATTGGTGATGAACAGTCGATTGAACAGTCACTCAGTACTTTTTCTTCCCATATCAATAGCATTATTAAGATTATGAAAAATGTCGATGATCGGACGTTGGTTTTAATTGACGAGATTGGGGCGGGAACGGATCCTGAAGAAGGCGCGACACTGGCAATCACCATTTTAGATTTTTTGCGTAAAAAGCAGGCTAAAATTATCGTCACGACCCATTATCCTGAACTAAAACTATACGGTTATAATAAGCATCGTGCCGTTAATGCCTCAATGGAATTTGACCTGAAGAGCCTGTCACCAACTTATCGCCTGCAAATTGGCGTTCCCGGGCATAGTAATGCTTTTGCAATTGCCAGACGATTAGGCATGCGGGAAGACGTGGTTAAAAGCGCAGAGGCAATGATGTCCAATGAAAATGCCGATATCAACCAGATGATTGAACAACTAACTAGGCAAACTAAGGCCGCAACCGATGCTCACCAGCATTTAGCCACAAGTCTTGCCCGTAGCAGACGACTGGAAACGAAATTACAGCAGGCGCTTGATTGGTATAACCAACGGGTACAAAAGCAGCTAGAATTTGCTCAGGAACGTGCAAATGAAGTGGTTGAAAAAAGCCGGAAAAAAGCAAACAAAATTATCGCTCAGCTTGAGGAGCAAAAAGGCAACGTTAAGCAAAACGAAATAATTGCCGCTAAAGGTGAATTAAATCAACTTGCCAAAGAGAATGATAATTTGGCTCATAACCGAGTTTTACAACGTGAAAAAAAGCGTCACCAAGTGCAAGTTGGTGATCAGGTTAAGGTCTTGTCTTATGGGCAAGTTGGGACGGTTACCAAAAAACTTGCTGAACATCAGTATGAAGTTCAGATGGGGATCATGAAAGTGAAAGTTAGCGATCGTGATCTTGAAAAGGTTGCTCATGCTCATCACGAAAAGAAGCAAGCAGTTCGCGCGGTGAGTTCTAGCCGCAGGGCAAATGCCCACAGTGAATTGGACCTGAGGGGACAGCGCTATGATGAAGCGATGACTAATCTGGACCGCTATCTCGATTCCGTTTTGTTAGCCGGCTTAGATGTCGTTACCATTATTCACGGTATTGGCACGGGCGCGATTAGAAAAGGAGTCTGGCAATATCTGCGTGCCAATAAGCATGTTAAAAGCTTTAACTATGCACCCGCAAATGAGGGCGGCAACGGCGCAACGATTGTTTACTTGAAATAGTTTTGTTTACTTGTGAAAAGTAAGTTAACTTGCTATAATGCAGTTAATCTGCGCAGACAATGCGTGATCGCTAAGGAGGAATAAAGATGGTTGATGAATTAACAGATCAAAATTTTGAGACAGAAACGAGTAACGGAGTCGTCCTAACCGACTTCTGGGCAACATGGTGTGGCCCGTGCAAGATGCAGTCACCAGTAATTGACGAGCTGGCTGAAGAACGGCAAGATGTTAAGTTTACCAAAATGGATGTTGACCAAAATAAAGAGGTTCCAAGTTCACTTGGAATTATGGCCATCCCAACGCTAATCATTAAGAAGAATGGTGAAATAGTTGACCGTTTGACTGGCTACACGCCAAAGGCCAAACTCGACCAAATCTTGAATCAATATACTGACTAAGAAAAAAAGCTCCTGCATGCAGGAGGCTTTTTTTAATCGTTTTTATTTTTTAGTAAATCGCGAATTTCTTTTAAGTAGTCTTCGGCTGAAGGCTGAGCTGGTTTTGCTTCAGGTCTTAATACCTTGTTAACAGCTTTAACCAGCAAGAAAACAACAAACGCAATGATTAAGAAGTTGATAATGGCATTGATAAATGCACCATATTTAAATGTTGCGCCTCCCGCTTTAACAACCAAATTTGAGAGGTCAATTCGTCCAATGAAGAGCCCGAGCAGTGGGTTAATCAAATTTGTTACTAAAGAATTGACGATGTTAGTGAAGGCACCCCCGATGATTACACCGACAGCAAGATCGATTACATTACCACGTTCAATAAACTGTTTAAATTCATGCAGCATTTTTATTTCCTCCATTCTCACTTTAATCATATTGCAAAGGTAAGAAAAAATTCAATAAAAACGCTTGCTGATTTAACTAAACTTGGCGGTAATGCGAACTTTAGTCTGATCATTAGCGATCTTCAACTCGCATTCTGTTGGTCTGCCAGTTTCTTTTTCAACTGCTTCCGCTAAAATGCCAGTTTCAAGCGCAAACTCTCGACTACCGCTATTTAAACGATCTACCACGCTTTGACCGCTTAATTCAAAAATGATCTCAGTGCGGCGTTCCTTGATTTTCGTTAACAGGCCAAATTCGGTAGTGATAAAGAAGCTGTTAACGTCTTCGAATGTTGCCAGTTCATACTTGCGAGCAATTCGCTTGCCAGCCCAATAGAGGATTGCCTCATTGTCTTCACCTAAAATGGTCGGCAAAAGAAAATCCCGGTATAACTGGTTGACAAAATATACGTGCTCGCTTTGTTGGTTGTTG
Organism: uncultured Lactobacillus sp.; assembly: GCA_945281075.1. GTDB lineage: Bacteria > Bacillota > Bacilli > Lactobacillales > Lactobacillaceae > Lactobacillus. The sequence continues at coordinate 6,397 of CALYQE010000024.1, forward strand.
TCTTGCATATAGATATTCATCCCTTTTATTTTCTTATATTTTACCTTAAAATTGAGGGAAATAGAAAAAAATGAGGGGATTTTGATCATGGATAATCGTCCAATCGGACTTTTAGATTCTGGTGTTGGTGGTTTAACGGTAGTTAAAAAAGTTTTGGAAAAAATGCCGCATGAATCAACAATTTTTATTGGTGACAATGCTCACATCCCGTATGGTGACAAATCAAAAGAAGAAATTATCGCCTTAACCAGCAAAAGCGTTCAATTTTTACTGAGCCAAAATGTTAAGCTCATTATTTTTGCCTGCAATACAGCAACAGCGGTTGCAATGGAAACTATTCAGCCAGAAATTACGCCGTGCATTATTGGCGTCGTTCAAGCCGGTAGCCAAGCCGCTTTAACTAAGACGCAAAATAAAAAAATTGCGGTCGTCGCAACAGCAATGACGATTGCTCAGCATGCTTATCAAAAAGAACTTGGCAAGCTGGATCCTGAGACCCAGGTAACGGAAATCGCTGCGCCGGAATTAGCGCCGATGATTGAAAAAAATGTTGCTAGTGCGGTTAAACTCGCAGCGGTTAAGAAAACGTTGCGGCCACTAGCCAATTCGGAAGTAGATACCTTGATTTTGGGCTGTACTCATTATCCGATCATTCAGCAAGAGTTCAGGCAGGCATTGCCAGCTAATGTTCAAATTGTCGATCCAGCTGATCAAGTTGCCGAGTCAGCGGTTTTAACATTGGAAAAAGCTGGCCTAAATAGCTCAAAAGCGCAGCATGCTCAACATGAATATTACACTACCGGTGACGTCTTGGCGGTTAACCAGTTGGGCCGGATTGTTTTGGATGATCCCGACTTTAGTGCGTACCAGCTTTAAGGAGAAAAATTAACGATGAACAAAATTTTGTTTGCAACAACCAATCAGGGAAAAGTCAATGAAATAAAGACAGCCTTTAAAAATGCCGGTCTTGATCTTGAAGTTAAAACCAATGCCGATCTGGCTAAACCACCAATTGTGGAAGAATATGGCAGCACTTTTGAAGAAAATGCCAAACTAAAAGCGCACGCACTGGCAGAATACAGTCAAATGCTGACCATTGCTGATGATTCTGGCTTGTTAGTGGATGCTCTTAATGGAGCGCCGGGCGTGAGATCAGCGCGGTTTGCCGGTGATGAGCATAACGATCAAAAAAATAATGCCAAGCTATTAGTGGAATTGGGTGGCGTTAAACCAGAAAAGCGCACGGCTCGGTTCCAGACGACAATAGTCGCTTCAATGCCAGGGAAGTTTGACCAGGACCTTGTGGTCTCAGGACAATGCGCTGGGCGCATTCTGGCAGCTCCAAGAGGAGATGACGGCTTTGGCTATGATCCCTTGTTTTATGTGCCAGAAAAAGGGAAAACTTTTGCGGAAATGACTACTGCTGAAAAAAATTCATTGTCCCATCGGGGAAGAGCAATCGCGGCCTTGCTGGCGGCTTTTCCGGACTGGTTAGCCCGTTTTAGCTAGGCGGGGATGATCCAAAATACTTTAATTACTGCGCCAGGTTGATGCTATTTTCCTGTAAAACGCGGAGGTACTGGGTTAAATATTGGTCTTGGACCATCTTTTCGCGTCCGGGTTTTACCTGAAAATGCACTACATAAGTCACATTCTGCGCAGTTTGCGTGGTAATTCCGATGATTTTAGGCCCTTGGACAAGGGTCTTTTTTTCTAGCTTGATTTCATTGTTAACTTGCTTAATCAGCTCGCGGATCTGATGAAAATCGTTGTTTGCTTTTAATTGCAGTTCAATATCAAGTCCAATTCCGCCATGGGCCAAATTTTGCACAAGCGAAATATTGCGATTAGGAATATAAATAATGGAACCGTCACTACTTTTCAGTCTAGTTGTACGCAGTCCGAGTTGAATGACCACACCGGTTTGATTATTGATTTGCACTACGTCACCAACGTCAAATTGATCCTCGCTAAGAATAAAGAAACCGTTGACCAGGTCGCTAACAAACCCTTGTGCGCCCATGCCTAAGGCGAGCGAAAAGATTCCGGCACTAGCTAGCAAAGTTCCAATCGGAATGCCGAGAATGGACAAAACGGCAAATAAGTAGAAAAAGATGACAGTATACGAAAAAATACTGTTAATTAAAGCGGTCACAGTTTGTGATCGTTTAGTTTTGGGCCACTTCCGACAATTTAAATAGTGGTTAATTATTTTTTTGCCAAAATGGTTGATTAAATAAAAGACAATGGTGGAAATCGCTAGCTGCCAGATAACTGTAAGCAGCTGTTCACCTATTTGATCCCAATTAAATTTTAAAGTTCTTTGGTTGATTTGAAACGTTTGTTTCATGGTTTTCCGCCTTTCTTATATGCATTTTAACTTACTAAAATGTTACATATAGATTGAGATTGAAGCATTTTCATGCTAGACTTTTTCTAGGTGTAGAATTGGAGGTAGAAGATGGATTTAACATATGGCGAATTAGCAGGCTTGATTGCTGCCGGTGCATTAGCAATTTTAGTAATTTTCACCATTCCTGTGCTTATTCGTGCCGCAAGGGTGGCTAAGAAAGCAGAGGAGACAATCAAGATCACTAATGGCTCAATTGAGAAAATTTCTAAAGAAGTTGATCAATTGCTTGACCAAAGTAGTGACTTGCTCGATAAGACCAATGTACTTATGGCGGATGTTAATGTCAAAATGGAGACCTTGGATCCAGTTGTTCAAGCCGCTGCTGATTTGGGTGTGAGTGTTTCGGATGTTAATGCTTCCTCAAGAAAGATGGCTAAACGCATGAACAACTTTCATCTGAAAGGCAATAGTGGAATATTATCTTCTATTTTGTCATTACTATTTGCGCGTCGTAAGCGCCGTAGCCGTAAAGGTAAAGATTTGTAAAAGGAGTCACAACAATGAAAAAAATAACAAATTTTGTTTTAGGTACGATTATTGGGGGTGCAGCAGGTTTTCTAGCTGGATCACTCCTTGTATCAGATGAGCAAATTGACGATATTAAGAAGAAAGTTAAGAATAACGAAACTGTTCAAGATTTAAAAAAGAAATATGACAACGGTACAGAAGTAGTTAAAAATCAATTGGCTTCATTCCCCAAGAGTGTGGACGACGATTCAGAATTAAAAGACTTTGATGATATCGTAATCGACAGTTCGGATGATGACGATCAATTACAAAAAGATCATGCTGAAAATTCAGTTGAAGATTTACATGGTGCTGAGGGAATTGAAGACTTTCCAGAAGGTGCTTCTTATGACGATAAATAGTAAGGCCTAGGCTATTTAAAAATGCACTAGCAGAAACTTTCTGTTAGTGCATTTTTTGGCGCTGATTTATTAATCGCGCAGCGGCAGATACTTAAGTTCCTTACCAGTGTGAGTGAATGGCTCATAACCGTTTTTCGTAACAACGCCACAGTCTTCAATTCTGACTCCGGCTACCTTAGGAATGTAAATACCAGGCTCGATTGAAAAGCACATACCTTCTTCAATCACTAAATCATTGCCCTGAACGATGGACGGATATTCGTGCACTTCTTTGCCAATTCCGTGGCCAAGCCGGTGAATAAAGTATTCGCCGTAGCCAGCCTTGGTAATAATATCACGCGCAACGCTATCAAGTTCAGAAGCAGTCATACCAGGTTTAACGGCGTCAATTGCGGCCTGTTGAGCCTCGCGGTCAATTTCGTAAATCTCTTTAGCTTTTGCGCTTGGTTCACCGTAAGCAACAGTTCTGCTGGCATCTGACGCATAACCATTATGCATTGTGCCTAAATCAAAGAGAACCAATTCGTTTGGTTTAACCTGATTCATAGTTGGTCCCAAGTGCGGATTAGCAGCATTTGACCCCGTTTGAACAATTGTTTCGAAGCTTTCGTGCATAACGCCTTTTTGGACTTTTAATTGATATTCAATCTGGCCAGCAATATATCTTTCGGTCACACCAGTTTTAATTGCGTCAAAACCAATTTGAAAAGCGAAATCGGCTTCTTGACCCGCAGCTTGTAATTGTTTAATTTCTTCCGGAGTTTTATAGAGCCTAATATGAGCAATAAAGTCTGAGACATCCGCATCAAAGTTTGCGTTCGGAAATTGGGCATGAATTAATTGATAATGTGAAACCGACAAATTATTTTTCTCTAAAGCCCATTTCTGGTATGTTGTATTTCTGTGCTTAATTTTGTCGGCAATCACAGCCCATGGATCCTCTGAATCAAGATAGCCATAAACGTCGCCATTCCATGCGGAGTTTTTGGCTTCTTCAACATTTAAGGCAGGAACAAAAATGAAAGGGTCTTGCTCTTTAAAAACAAATAAAGCAAAGATTCGTTCATGTGGTTCCATGTCATAGCCCGTAAAGTAGGAAATGGTTGTAGGATCGGAAATGTAGGCTACATCGTTTCCAGAATCTTGCAGCCATTCTTGTAATTTAGTTAAATTCATAAATTTTTTCCTTTCATGATGTTCTCGTTAATTATGAAAAGTATATCATGTTCTTGAACTGAAAAAATGAAAGAATAGCTGTAAACGTTTGCACTTTTTAGCAAAGCGTGATAAATTTGATTCTAGTATTTTAAGATAGGGGAATATAATGCGTAAACAAGAGATTACAATTTATGATGTTGCTCGCGAAGCCAAAGTGTCGATGGCGACAGTTTCACGAGTTGTTAATGGTAATACCAATGTGCGTAAAGATACGCGCGATCGAGTAATGAAAGTAATTAACCGGTTGCACTATCAACCGAATGCAGTGGCACAAGGGCTGGCTTCCAAAAGAACGACAACTGTTGGTTTGATCGTACCTGATTTAACCAACCTATACTTTGCGGAATTGTCGAAAGGAATCGATGATATCGCGTTATTGTATAAATACAACATTATCATTACCAGTATTGAAAATCGCTTAATGAGAGAAGATCAAGCAATTCAAGGTCTGCTTAACAAGCAAGTTGACGGTGTGATTTACATGTCCGACAGTCTGCCAGAAGAAGCAGTTGAAGCATTCAAGCGCACGGATACCCCGGTTGTTTTAGCCGGAACAAAAGACAATCACTTGGAATTTCCGTCAGTTGCAATCGATTATCAAAAAGCTGATACTGAAGCTTTGAACCTAATGTATAACGATGGCAAAAGAAACTTAGCTCTTGTTTTAGACAATCCTGAAACAGTCGTTAATACCGAAAATAGGATCCCCGCCTATCAGCAATTTATGAAAGAACATAAACTTGGCAAAGGTCATATTTATAGCAACATTAAGGATCATTCTGATGGCTACAACTTATATTCCCAATTGCAAAAAGATGGTGTTGACGGAGTCATTGTTACGAGCGATGTGAGCGCTGTTGGTATTTTAACCTCCGCAATTGATGCTGGTAAGAATGTACCAAAGGATATTGAAATTATTACCGCTAATGCTACCCAAATCGCATCGATTGTGCGCCCCGCTTTGACTGCGATTCGTCAGCCGCTTTATGATATTGGTGCGGTCGCAATGAGAATGCTAACGAAATTGATGAACAATGAAAAAGTTGATGAAATGCAAATTGAGCTGCCATACGAATTGTTGAAAAAGCAAAGCACCTCAAATAATTAATTGAAAATAAAAAGTCGACTCACGTTGAAAAAGGTGAGTCGACTTTTTAGTTTGTCCTGGTTATGATCTGACTGGTCACTTTGATCTTTTGTGTAAAGCTTTGCTCCTTTGGTGCCTGCAAAGACAGGTATTGCGTTAGAGCAATATTAGAATAGCGGTTCATTCGCGGCAGCTGATTATAGTTTTTCCAGCTAGACGCGTCAAAGAAACCGTAAAAAAGAATGTCTTTTGCCTTAATCCACCCTAAAGAGGTATGCAGCCACATGCTCTTGGGACTGCCGTTGAAATTTTGAATCGAATAAAGCCGGTTGATTGGCATCTTTTTGTTAGTCTTCGCCTGATTTTCAGGGTAGCGATAAATTGTAACTTCTCGGCCAGGCTTAGCGATGACTTGCTTGTCTTGGTAAGGGGCAACATCTTGCGGTTTCAAATCTAGGTTAACAAATTCAGCCGAAATAAAAGTCTGATTGCCTACCTGATAATAAAGCTGGTTATGTGCGCGCACGCCATAGGTGACTTCAAGCTTTTGACCTGGGTAAACATAATGTTTTTGTTTGATCCGGACATACGGATTCATCATGGTGGCTGTTTTTACGGTGCCAAAGTAAGTTCCCTTGCGATGAATATCATATTTTTTAGTGCCTTCTTTAGCAAGCTTATATTTAAAACCAGTGCTTGGGAAGTTGGTCACGACGCCGTCAATGTTTTTGTTAATGAGCCAGTGCCAAAGTTCGGGTGATTCGTCCATTTCTGTCCAGACAAAAACTTGTTTATTTAATAGGTGCAGCCAGTGAATTAGCCAAGAGTGATTCAGGATTACATCTGACGAAACGTTAACCGCGTTTACTTGGGGCAAGTTACTGAAATTAATGCGCTTGAGACTGCCAATAATCAAGATGAGATAGGCGTCAGGCATGATTTCTCGAAAGTGAAACAAACTAGCCGCAGAAAACGAGTGGATCATCACCCGTTTTTCCATGTGATATTCCTTAATGGTGGCTGCAATTTTGTCTTCGAGTTCATATGAAGGGTTGAGTGAATGATCGATTTTGGTTTCCAAAATAAATTTTGTTTCTGGTCGCTTGCGGTAGTGCTCGAATAGCTCTGCCAAGCTGATCACATGCTCGCCATTGTCGTAAGTTAATTGACTAAGTGCTCGCCAAGTATTTTGTGATACAATTGCATGTGTATGAGTAACTCGAAATAAATCGTCATCGTGAGACACGACTAGTTCGCCGTCTGCTGAAAGCTGAAGGTCGAGTTCAACATAATCAGCGCCTGAATTGAAAGCAGAATCATCGCTCTGAATAGTTTCTTCAGGGTATTTAGTGGGGTCACCGCGGTGCCCAACAACAGTAAAACCTGTTGTTGTTAAAAAGATTAAGCTAAAAAAGAGAGCCTTGATTAGATGGCTTTTGCGTTTCATGTGTACACCTCTATCGTTTATAACAATAGCATGGTTACACATTTTTTGCTATAAGTAACAGTTTTAATTTGTAAGGTATTAATGTATGAAGCAACAGTATGAAGAATTAGATTTAATTGAAGAAATTACGCGTCTTGATGGCAGTAAATACTTTGAAATTGCCAATATTGATCAAAATGGGATCGCTGAACTTGCCGTTGACCGCGGAAAGATCAAGAATGTCCGCATTCTGCAACTAAATATCCCGCGCACCACGGCTTTAATTACCTATGAAAAGTACATTAATGACAATTATCAGCTTGAAACTCTGACTAATGAGAATGACTGGAAAAATCCGCAGTGGGTTGAATGGGACAAACCTAAGGGCAAAGTTATGGATGCTTATGAGACGATTTTAAAATCTAATCAAATTGGATAGAAAGTGGGCATGATGGAAAAAATTCGCATTTTACATACTAATGATTTACATTCGCATTTTGAACACTTTCCTAAAATTGGCCGCTATTTGCATGAAGCACAAAAAGATCAATCAGTCGATCAGGTCTTCACTTTTGACGCCGGCGATTTTATGGACCGTTCGCACCCTTTAACTGATGCCACTTATGGTCAAGCTAATATTGAGCTAATGAATTCGTTTCACTATGATGCAATTACGATTGGCAATAACGAGGGCATCTCGAATTCACATGAAGTCGTTGAGCATCTATTTAATCATGCGAACTTTCCAGTAGTTTTGGCTAACTTGCGTGAAGAAGACGGCAGCATGCCGCATTGGGCCGTTCAAAATAAAATTATTACCAGTAAAAAGGGTACCCGAATTGCATTGGTAGGCTTAACTGCGGCCTATCCGCTGTCATATGAACCAAATCACTGGCATGTCAAAATGCTCAAGGAAACGATGGATGAAGTTTTGCCGCAAATAAAAGGCAAATACGACGTCTTGATTTTATTAACCCATATTGGACTGAATATGGACGTCTTCTTAGCTAAGAAGTACCCTCAAATTGATTTGATCATTGGTGGTCATACTCATGATCTCTTGAAAAACGGCCGAGAGGTTAATGGCGTGTGGATTACCCAAACCGGTAAATGGGGTAACTACGTCGGCAACATTGCGATTGAAATTGATGATGAGCATCACGTTAAAAAGATTACGCCGCACGTTGAACCAACCAGCTTGATGAAGGAACAAAACGGCGATGAGGAGACGGTTTTAAACTATTTTGAACGCGGCAAGGCGATTTTAAACAGTGAACAAGTTGCGGATCTACCCGAAAAATATGATGATGACTGTGAAGCAGCCATTAACATTTCGCTGGACGCCATTGCTGATTTTGCCGGAACTGAACTGGCAATGCTGAGTACAGGCCTATTTTTACGTCCCTTTAAAAAGGGCATAATTACCAAGTATGATTTGCAAAGGGCATTACCCCATTCAATGCATGTGGTCAGGTCCAAACTAAAAGGATCAGATTTATGGCGTTTGGTGATGGAAATCGAAAAAAATCGCCATTATCTTGATCATTTTCACCTCCAGGGAATGAGCTTTCGGGGGAAAATATTTGGCCAAATGCATTATCGCGGCATTAAATTTGATCCACGAAACAGAGTAGTTTATGTTAATGGCAAAGCAATTGATCCTACGCAAAATTATGAAATTGCCGTTTTGGATCATTACGTGCTGGTGCCATTTTTTCCAACGCTTGCCATTGTAGGTGAAAATAAGTTTTTATTCCCACAATTTTTACGTGAAGTAATTGGTGATTATTTAGCCAAAAAATATCCCATTAGGAAGTGAATTTTATGACGGAAAAAAGCAAAAAATCAGCTAAGCATGAAGCAGACAAAGAAAATAAGTTTGAAAAAGAGCAGCCTCTCCGTCATTCGTTGGCAACAGTGGTTTTGGATAAGGATCGGCTAAAAATCAATAAGCAGCTGTACCAAGTCTTGGTAAACAAAGAGCAGGCATTAGACTTGGAAGTTTTAAGCCAAAAGTATGACCCTTACCTTGATCAATATGACTTTTTAGTAGGGGATGTTTCAAGTGAGCATTTGCGCCTAAAGGGATTTTATAAAAACAATGTTCCAACGGCGATTGACCGCAAGGAACAAACGATTGCGGACTATCTAATGGAATATTGTAATCCTGGTGGTGCCTATTTTATCTTGCAGTTATTAAGCCCTGTGCATCATTACCGCAACAATAATCGAAAAAAGTGGAACAATTCTGCTAAAGGTCGTAGTCAAAACAAACGGTATCAAAAGCAAAACGGTTCATTTCGAAAATATAAGGTACTGTCGTCTCACTTTAAAATGCCAGAAACAGTGGCAGTAAAAAAAGAGCAAACTAACAATCATACTTTTGTCATTAAAAAAAGAAAGGGTAGCAGCTAAGTGAAAAACTATCGTTTATTTTTGCTTGATCTTGATGGCACGATTTATCGCGGCCGAGAAACAATTGCGGCGGGCGTGCGGTTTGTTCAGCGGGCTAAGGCTGCGGGGATAGACTGCCTTTTTTTGACCAATAATACAACCAGAACAACGCAAATGGTGGTTGATAAGTTGGCTAGGCATGGTGTCGATACCGATCAAGCCCATATATACACGCCAAATATGGCAACCATCAGTTATCTCTTGGCGCAGCATCCAAAACGGCAAACAAAAATTGGTGTCTATTTAATCGGACAAATTGGCTTATGGCACGAATTTTTGTTGCACCCGGAATTTGAAATTAATGAACAAAATCCTGATTATGTGGTGGTAGGGATGGATATGGATTTAACCTACCACAAGGTAAAGGTAGCAACCAATGCGATTAGAAACGGGGCGGTTTTTATCGGTACTAACGCTGATCTTAATCTTCCCAGTGAAGAGGGGCTGCTTCCTGGAAATGGATCGCAGTGCGCAATGATTGCTGCTGCAAGCGGAAAAGAACCATTGTTTATTGGCAAGCCTTCTTCGATCATTGTTGATCAGGTGTTAGCTAGGGAGCATGTGGCTCCTGAAGACGCTTTGCTGATTGGCGACAATTATGAAACTGACATCAAAGCCGGCTTCAATAGTCACGCTGATCAGTTGCTAGTCACTACGGGAGTTACTAGTGCCAGTGATCTTAATGGCAAACGTCAGCCAACCATGGTGGTGGATAGCTTGGATCAGGTGGAACTATGAACCGACAAAATAATCTTTTGACCGTTATTTACCATTTTATTTTTGGAATTACTAGTGCGGTAGTGGGGGCAATTGTGACCAGTTGGCCACTGTTATTTGTTTTTGTTCTCGTTCAAAAAAGCAATAAAACCGTTAACTTAACCATTGGTCAGATTATGCACAATTATAATCAACTGATGTGGTATTTAATTTGGCCGCTAAAACGGCAGCTAAAGATGAGAAATTTCCCTACTTCTGCAACTGGCGCGCAGCATTTTGCGGACGTGAAAAAGTTGTTCGTGCTAGCAGTTTTTGCTTTTTTATGTTGCTTACTTATCATGCTTTGGAGTCGGCGCAAAAACAAACGCGCTTTGAAATTAAATAAGGTCTGGGCATTAGTCTTTTTGCTTTTGCCAATTGCATTGTTGCCCTTTGCGTTGGCAAATTTCGATAGTTTTTTTGTTTCGTTTCATCATCTCTTGTTTGCAGGCAGTAATACCTGGCTGTTTGATCCTGGTACCGACCCGATTATCAATGTGCTGACGGAAGGCTTTTTTGCCTCATGCTTTGCTGTCGGTGGCATCATTTATGAACTGTATTTTGCTAATCAGTTATTAAAGCGCTAAAAAAGGAGCTCTTATTGGAGCTCCCTTTTTTGTGTGATTTTTTTTCTTAAGGCAACGATCGCAATTGGCAGGACTGAAATTAAGATAATAGCGAGTATCAACATTGAAAAGTGGTCTTTCACAAATGGAATATTGCCAAAGAGTGCACCAATGATCGTGAAAATCCCGCTCCAAATGATGCCGCCAATAACGTTGTAGAGTGCAAATTTACCGTAATGCATTTTGCTGCCTCCGGAAATAAACGGAACAAAAGTCCGAATAAACGGAATAAAGCGTCCAATAACAATTGTTATTGGACCATGGCGATCGAAGAACTGCTCGGCTGCGGCACGGTTTTTCTGATTAATAAATTTATTAAACCAGGAATACTTTTCACCGGCGTTAACAGAACGAGCGCCAATCTCATAGTTGCAAGCGTCGCCAAGAATGGCAGCTAGGACCACGGCAAAGTAAATTAGCCAAATATTAAGGTGATATTTGGGATTGACTGCCATTGAACTGGCCGCAAAGATTAGCGAATCCCCAGGTAAAAACGGGAAAATTACCAGTCCAGTTTCAATAAAAATAATGGCAAAAATAATCAAGTAGGTCCAGTTGCCAAACTGGTTGACTATTTCAATCAGGTGGTGATCAATGTGTAAAATAAAATTGATTATTGTCATAAATCGCTCCTAAATGCTGGTTGAATGAATAGTTAAGACTTTCTCAGGAAAAAGGTTACGTATAATTGAGGTCACGGCAATTTGAGCTTCACCAAAGCCGAGGCCGATAACGGGAACGTGCCCAGGATAATTGACCACATCGCCAATGGCATAAATGCCCGCAACATTAGTCTTCATTTCAGCTGAAACAGCAATTTGCTGATTGACTAGTTCAATGCCCCAGTCTCGTGCGATGCTATTGTCTGCCTGAAAGCCGTATGCCACAACAATTTGATTAAATTGCTCCTGAACAATATCCTGCGAACCGATTTGTTTGAGACCAATCTCAAGTTGATTATTCCTGATTGCAACTGTTTTAGGAAGATATGGCGTTATAATTTCAACATTTTTTAAGTTTTTCAATTTTTGCACCGTTGACTCAAGACCGCGAAATTCGTTTCTTCTGTGCACTAGTTTAACTGTTGTCTGCTTTTGGGCCGCCAGTTCCAAGGCCCAGTCTAAGGCGGAGTCGCCACCTCCGAAGACCCCAATAACCTGCTTACTGAAACTAGCCGGATCATTAACGAAATAATGAACACGCTGAGCAGCTTCGGCATTCAGCTTGAGCGGGAACTTTTTGGGTTTAAAGGAACCAGTCCCAGTAGCAATAATGACACTCTTAACCAAATATTGTTCATCGATCAAAAATAGGTTCTGTTCTTTTTCTATTTTAGTTACGCGGTGATTTAATAAGAAAACAGACTGCTGATCAACCGCTTTTTGCAGCTGATCAATTAAAGCTGCACCAGTAATTTGCTCAAAAGCTGGGATGTCAAAAATTTTTTTAAAAGGATAAAGTAATTTCGGCTGACCGCCCACTTCGTTTAATGAGTCAAAAGTGATTGTTTTTAAACCATGTAAGTGCGCAAAAGATGTGGCAAATAAGCCGACAGGCCCCGCTCCAATAATAGCTACGTCAAATTTTTTAATTTTCAAAACCTCCATTTAAGCGTTGATGTATCAACTTTAGCATGAATTTTTAACTAAGTCACTTGAAGAAATCGCAAAAAAGACTTGCAAAAGGAGAAAAGAATTGCTAGTATTAATAACTGTCGTCAGG
>CALYQE010000025.1 GCA_945281075.1 uncultured Lactobacillus sp.
TTACGAAAACATATGCCTGGATAGAGCCAATGAAGACAGAGAAACCTTGCCATACCATTGCAAGTGGCGCTGCCAAGATTAAAGTTAAGGCACCACGACTTGGTGCAAAACTGTTACCAATTAGTGTCAGCAAAACTTCACCTGCATATATATTGCCGTATAAACGTAAAGATAACGTCAAAAAGTTAGTAACTTCTTCCATCATGTTGATCGGAAACAGGAAACTAACCGGTTCAGCATAATTGTGCCAGTATCCACCAGTACCAAATCTTTGCATCCCAAATGAAAATGATAAAAGCAAGGTCATCATTGCAAACGACATCGTTGTCACGGGATCAGCAGTTGGTGACTTAATCAAGACATTCTCGCCAACTTTAACTTCCAAGAAAAGTCCTAATTGGTTCATGCAAAAAATGAATAAGAACAAAACAAAAGCGTAAAGTGACAAATGTTTGCGCGCATCGGGATCACTGACATTGTCTTTAACAATACCATCAGTAAAGTCGAGCAGGTACTCAATGACATTTTGCTTTTTGTTAGGTTTCATTTCAACTTTGCGCGACAGCCAGATGCAGATAAATAAAACTGCTGCTGCCATCAAGGTTGAGCCAATCATCCCAGTAAGATCAAAGTTTAAACCCAAAAATTTAAAAACAAATGGTCTCTCCAATACTTCGTGACCTCCCTTCTCGTGCCCAAATTATAGAACACTCATATAATATTAACACCATTAAATAATTTTGTGAAAAATTGTAAGCGAATTCTAGTAAATTATTTGCGCTCTGCCGGTTATTTGGTACCGAATAAACGATCACCTGCATCACCAAGACCAGGAGTAATATATCCATTCGGGAGCAACTTCTCATCTTCGGCAGCGGCATAGATGTCAACGTCCGGATTTTCAGCTTGAATTGCCTTCACCCCTTCCGGAGCAGCAACTAGAACAGCAAGTTTGATTGTTTTAACGCCGCGCTTTTTCAATGCACCAATCGCCATGTTGGCAGAACCGCCAGTAGCAAGCATCGGATCAACAATCAGACAGTCACGTTCTGCAATGTCCTTCGGCATCTTGCAAAAGTACTCATGCGGCTGCAATGTTTCTTCATCGCGATACATTCCGATTACACCAACTTTTGCCGAAGGGATCATTTCCATTACCCCGTTCAGCATCCCGATTCCAGCACGTAAAATTGGCACAATCGTCATTTTCTTACCGGCAATTTCCTTTTGCGTGGTTTTGCCAATCGGGGTTTCGATTTCAACATCCTGTAAAGGTAAATCACGAGTAATCTCGTAAGTCATGAGCCCCCCAATTTCACCAACAATTTGACGAAATTCGTTGGAACTGGTCTCCTTGCGCCTAATTATTGTTAACTTATGTTGAATCAACGGATGATCTAAAACCGTGAACTTACCCATTTTTTCCTCCTGTAACTACAAAAAAAAATATGCTTAACGCTTATTTTAATCAAAAAAGCAAAGGGTTTAAAGCCCTTTGCAATCAAATTTTTATTTTGTCAGATAATGCTGATTAGCCGCCGCTTTATTTAAGCGATTCATATATGCCAAAGTGGCCTGACTGCCACTGAAACCCTGAACATAAATTTTGGTAATTGCGGACTGATCGTCAAAATACCGTAGACCGGCAAACAAATTATGATCAGCATCCTTTAAATTTTGGCCTAAGCTAAACTTGTTGGCCGCCGGCAAGTCAATCTGATCCAAAACAGGATTGAGCGCCATCACGCCGCAAGTCTGGTCATAGTCAATCTGCTTGAAGTCCTGCTCATGATCTACCACGACCACGGGCACGCTTGGTGCATAGTGCCGGTACTTCATTCCCGGTGCCTTTGGAACATTTTTGTCTGCTACCTGACCACTATTGACTAAAACCTGTTCGCCCAAAGCCTCACTGAGCTCTTCAGGCGTGATTGCGCCTGGCCGCAAAACAACCGGTGTTGAAACCGAAAGGTCAATAATCGTTGATTCCAGTCCAACCTTAGTTGCACCATTATCAAGAATTCCGGCGATTTTACCCTTTAGGTCATGGTAAACATGTTGCGCAGTCGTCGGACTCGGTTTCGTCGACGTATTGGCAGAAGGACCAACAATCGGAGCGCCCAGTTTAGTGATCAGCTCGTGCGTCAAGGGATCATCAGGGCAACGAAAGGCGACTGTATCTAAGCCGCCCGTTACTGCACTTGGTAAGCTTTGCGGTTTAACAAAAAGCAAAATCGTTAGCGGGCCTGGCCAAAATTGCTCAATCAGTTTTTGGGCCCGTACTGGAATCTCTTTGGCATATTTGGCCATCATTTTTTCATCGGCGACGGTAACAATTAAGGGGTTATCGCTTGGTCTACCCTTTGCTGCATAAACGTTTTTAACCGCCTGCTCATTAGTGGCCAAGGCGCCCAGACCGTAAACTGTTTCGGTTGGAAAAGCAACCAATTCGCCCGCAGCTAATAATTTAACCGCATCATCTATTTGCGCACGTGAAAAAAGCTTTGTTTCCATTATTTATTCCACTTACCTCTCACCATCCGCGGCTTACCCGCCAGATCGTTTTTAAATTCAATCGTAAAATCAGGCAGCTGCTCGGCAAAGAGCTCTTCAAGCTGTCTTTTTTCACTAAAACCAAACTCTAAAAAGAACTCGCCTCCCGGGTTCAGATGTGCACGAACCTGCTGAGCGAATTTTTCATAAAATTTAATGCCGTCCTTGCCCCCAAATAAAGCTTCTTCAGGTTCATTTTGCAGAACGTTTTGATCCATAATATCTTTTTCTGATTCCTTAATATATGGCGGGTTGGAAACAATGACGTCAAACTTGGCTAGACCAATTAACACATTTGCCTTCCGAACAATTACATCAACCTGTTGACGCAAAAAGTTCTCCTCACTGGTTCTTAAAGCAGCATCAGTGACATCTGAAGCATAAAGAGTTAAATCTTTGATTCCCTTTTTTTCGGCTTCTTTGGCAAGAGCTACCGTGATGCAGCCTGAGCCTGTCCCTAAGTCCAAAACAGTTTGACCAGTCCTCAGGTGTTCAAGCGCCCAATTTACCAGTTCCTCCGTCTCGAAGCGTGGAATTAAGACACCGCGCTGAACCAAAATTTGATAACCATAAAACCATGAATAACCCAAAATATATTGTGGGGAAATGCCCTTAGCTAATTTTTTGAGATCTTTTTGGGCCTGTTCAACCTGCGCCGCGGTTAATTCAAGATCCTGTTTTAATTGAAACTCGCTCGGCGTTAACTTTAGTCTTTCGCCTAGCAAAAAGGCAATATCTTCAGGACTTGCTTGTGGTGCCGTTTCTGCTGACCAGATGCGTAAATCTTTTAAAGTTGAAATTTTAGACATTTTGATCCGCTAATTCCTCCAACTGCTTAGTTTGGTTATATAGAATCAATGCATCAATAACTTCATCCAGCTCACCGTTCATGATCCGGTCTAATTTATTCAGTGTGAGTCCGATCCGGTGATCAGTGACACGGTTTTGCGGATAATTATATGTTCTGATTCTTTCGGAGCGATCGCCAGTACCAACCGCACTCTTTCTTTCAGCATCATATTGATCCCG
Source organism: uncultured Lactobacillus sp. (assembly GCA_945281075.1). Classification (GTDB taxonomy): domain Bacteria; phylum Bacillota; class Bacilli; order Lactobacillales; family Lactobacillaceae; genus Lactobacillus. The sequence goes on from CALYQE010000025.1 coordinate 3,583, forward strand.
GTTTTGGCTTTCATAATAGTCATAGACACGCGAAGTTAAAATCTGCGTTGCTTTTTCACGGTTTTGCTGCTGACTTCGTTGGTCCTGCATGGCAACAACAATTCCAGTAGGCAAGTGCGTCATTCTAACGGCACTAGAAGTCTTGTTAATGTGCTGACCACCGGCACCGCTGGCACGATAGACATCCACCCGAATATCTTTAGGATCCAGTTCAAAATCCACTTGCTCGTATTCCGGCATTACCGCCACCGTGGCTGTTGAGGTATGAACCCGGCCTTGGGATTCAGTTACCGGGATTCTTTGGACGCGGTGCGCACCATTTTCATACTTCAGTTTTGAATATACCTTGTCACCCGTGATCATGATTGCAATGCGCTTATAGCCGCCAACTTCAGTTGGTTCACTATCAACAATTGAAACTTGCCAATTTTGCCGCTCCGCATATTTTTCATACATTCTAAGCAAATCGCCGGCAAATAGAGAGGCTTCGTCTCCACCAGCAGCACCGCGGATTTCCATGATAATGTCCTTATCGTCGTTAGGATCTTTTGGCAACATCAAAATTTTAATCTGGTCCTCGAGTTCGGTAACTTCCTGCTCAAGATCGCTGTTTTCAGCCTTGGCCATGTCGACCAAGTCCTGATCGCTTTCGCTTGAAATAATTTCATTGTTATCTACGATTTCTTTTTTATCAGTCTGATATTTACGGTACTTTTCGACTAATTCCCGTAAATCAGCTTCTTCTTTAGAAATTTCCATGTAACGTTTGGTATCACTGATTACCTCAGGATCAGCCATCATTTCTTGGAGTTCATCGTAGTGCGCCACGATGCCCTCAATTTGCGCCATAATTTTATCCATATTGTTTAAATCCCCTTCTATCTTTGCTTATCTGGATGGAAATAGTGAAAACGGCATACCGGGTAATAGCTTTCATCGCCCCCGATTTGAACCTGTTCACCTTCATAGACCGGCTTTTGGTTATGCACACGTAAATTCATTGTAGCCTTTCGGCCGCAATAGTGGCAAATGGTTTTAATTTCATTAATTTTATCAGCAACGATCAACAAATTTTTGCTGCCTTCAAACAAATTATTTTGAAAATCGTTCTTTAAGCCAAAGGTCATTACTGGTATCCCTAGTTCATCAACTATTTTGGCACATTCAAAAACGTGGTGGCGTTTCAAAAATTGCGCTTCATCGACAAAAACACAAGCAATCGGTCCATCGCCAAGTTCTTGTTCCTGAGTATTAATTGCTTTAATATAAGCAAAAATATTCATCTCATGATCAATCGGAACTGCCTCACGATGAAGTCCAATCCGCGAAGCAATTACACCAACACCACTACGAGTATCAATTCTGCTTGTCATCAGAACAATTTTTCGCCCCTGGGCTTCATAATTATGTGCATCCTTGAGAATTTCAAGAGTTTTACCACTACTCATCGTGCCGTAGTGAAAAAATAGTTGTGCCATTTTTGCTCCTTTGTTTAATTAAATTCAGTTAACTTAACTAGTATAGATGAAAAATAAAATCTGTGCATTCAAATCGTCGCCAAAAACTCGTTTTCAAACGCGCGCTATGCTATAGTTGATAATGATTTTAAAGCGAGGGATAAAGATGAAACTAAAATCAGCAGTTGCTAAATTTGCCGGAAAATCAAGTTATTGGTTTCTCCATAACGTTTTAAAAGGTGGTACCAGCTTTCCGGGCAAACTGGCAATGAAACTTGATCCGGAAATCCTGCATACTTTAGCAAACAATTACGAAACTGTCATTGTAACGGGTACAAACGGCAAAACAATGACGACAGCCTTAATTGTTGAAGCGCTCAGGGAAAAATACGGCGATGTTCTTACCAATCCGTCAGGATCAAACATGCAGCAAGGAATTGTCACTGCCTTTCTGGCTCATAAAAGCAAGAAAGCTCAGCGTTCAATCGCTGTCCTTGAGGTTGACGAGGCCAATGTCAAAATGGTGACGCAGCTTTTGCATCCAAGTGTTTTTGTCCTTACCAACATTTTTCGCGACCAGATGGATCGTTACGGGGAAATTTACACTACTTATGAAAAGATTCTCGAGGGTGTCAAGTTAGCTCCTCAGGCAACAGTGATTGCTAACGGCGATGCAAGTATCTTTTCTTCAGTTGACTTGCCTAATCCCAAAATCTTTTATGGTTTTGCTTTGCCAAGTGATCAAGTCCAAAACGATTTTACTGCCCCAGTTAATACTGATGGTGTCTTGTGTCCGCGCTGCGATCACATTTTACATTACCATGACCGCATTTATGCCAATTTAGGCGATTTTTTCTGTTCTAATTGTCATTACAAACGCCCAGAATTAACCTATGCCGTTAATCAAATAATTGCGCAAAGTCCGGATCGGCTCGAATTTCAAATGGGCTCCAAAGATTATAGCATTAATATTGGCGGAACTTATAATATTTATAATGCCCTTGCTGCCTATTCGGTGGCCCGGCATTTTGGCCTCAGCGAAGATGAAGTAGCTAGTGCCTTTGCGAAAAATAAGCGCGTGTTTGGCCGGCAGGAATTGATTGAATATGCTGGTAAAAAAATCGACCTGATTTTAGTGAAAAATCCGGTTGGTCTTGATGAAGTTCTCCATATGCTGAATACCGAAAAAGAAGATTATTCACTTGCCGTTCTTCTCAATGCCAACCATGCAGATGGCATCGATACGTCTTGGATTTGGGACGGCCAATTTGAAGACCTGAATCTTCCGCAAATCAAAAAAGTGCTGGTCGGCGGTCAGCGCTCACATGATATGGGCTTTAGGCTAGAAGTTGCCGGCTTTGATCCTGCTAAGATGATTACCTGCTCAGATAATGAGGCAGTGATTAACGAACTAGCCCAGGTGCCAACCGAAAAGGTATATATTTTATCCACTTATACTGCCCTGCTCTCACTGCGTAAGAGTTTGGCCGAAAAGAAAATAATCAAGGCTGGCATATAATAAAACCCGCAAGTTAATCAGCTTGCGGGTTTTTAATTGGAACATTTAATCATCACCAGACTTGCGCCTCAGTTAGTTCCTTCTCAGCTATTCTAGCTAAAATAATTTTCAAGAGAGCGCTTGCATAATTTGCTTTAATCTGTTAATCTTATATTCGTTAATGATAGCGCATGTTACTGGTAATGCAGGCAAGACTACATTAATAACTAACATTTTACTTTTTTAAGTATTAGTTATTTTTGTTGTCCTGTCTGCATTTTTATTATGGTAAGCAAAAATGAATAAGATTAAAAAAATACTAAATGTTAACGTTGTAATTATCGATCAAGATGGAAATGAATATATTGCATTTGGCAAAGGAATTGGCTATCACGCAAAAATTGGCGATTTGATCACCGACGATAAAATTAGTCGTAAGTACACACCAGTCGATGGGGATAAACAGAACGAGCTGATTCAGTCGCTCAAAAAAATTCCCGCTGAGATTATCGAAACAACCGAAGAAATTGTTGAATATGCCGAGCGGGCCTTACACGAAAAACTTGATGCCGGTATCTATTACGCCCTATCCGATCATCTCTACTTTGCAATGCAAAGGTTGGCGAAGGATTTGGTTTTAGGCAATCGCATCTACCTGGAAATGAAAACTTATTATCAGCCTGAATTTAAGGTTGGTCTTCATGCTCTCGACATTATCAAAAATAATTTGGGAGCCGAGTTCCCTCCTGAAGAAGCTGCCAACATCGCTTTTCATTTAATTAACTCGTCTGGCAGCCAGGAAAATGGCAATGTACTCGAGGTATCGCGGCTAATTGACAATATTTTGCAGACTTTACGCGTAATTTGTCACGGTAAAATTGCCACTGAAGGCTTAAACTACGAGCGTTTTGTCACTCATATTAAGTTTTTCGCTCAAAGATACATCAATCATCAAATGCTGTCGGATGATCCGGAATTGCTGGAACAAGTCATGAATCTATACCCAGATGCCAGTAAGACGGCGATTAAGCTCAAGCAAACAATCGAGATTATTTACAGTCAAATAATCACCAAGGAAGAGCTGGCTTACCTTATTATTCATATTCATCGTGTGACAATGTATTAAAGGAGATTTCAGAATGAGAAGTAACAAAGAAGTTACCGATATGATCGTCGCTAATGTCGGCGGTCCCGATAACATTGTTAGCTTTTATCATTGCGCTACCCGGATTCGGTTCACGCTGAAGGATAAAAGCAAATTTAACGCCGAATTTTTAAAACAGCAACCGGAAATTTTGGGGACTGTCCAAGCTGGTGCCGAATCACAAGTGATTATTGGTGCCAAAGTCGGTGAATATTTTAATCAAATTGAAAAGGACTATCGGATTGACACTGATAACACTGACAGCGCGGCAGACAATCAAGAAAAACCCGGCTTTTTCAGAAACCTAGTCAACATCATCGTGGCCATTATGGCGCCAATTATTACGCCTTTAATTGCCGGTGGTATGTTTAAAGTGGTTATCTCGCTTTTAACCACCTTTAACTTAATTTCTGTCAAATCCCAAAATTACGCGGTCTTGAGTTTTATGGCCGATGCAGTCTTTTACTTTTTGCCAATGATGTTAGCCGTTAGTGCCGCTGAACATTTCAAGACCAATAAGTTTTTGGCAATTGCCACAGCTGGTGTATTGCTCCACCCTAATTGGTCGGCAATGGTTTTGGCAGGCAAACCGGTCGCATTATTCGGTGTGCCAATCACACTGGCAACATACAGCAGCACGGTTATTCCAATCATTTTGTGTGTTTGGATTCAATCTTACGTTGAAAAATTTGCCGAAAAAGTTTCGCCTAATGTCATTAAAACCATGCTGAAGCCGCTATTGATTTTTATCATCATGGCCCCCCTTGCGCTTTTACTGATCGGACCGATCGGTTCTTGGCTAGGCGATCTCTTGGCCTTAGTCATTAATTCCTTGAATAAATTTGCTCCTTGGTTAGTTCCAACCTTAATGGGCGCCTTTTCGCCATTATTGATCATGGTCGGAATGCACGTCGCACTGGTTCCAATTGCCTCACTAGGCTTTGCTACGCCGGCTAGAAGTGAAACCATTCTTGGACCCGGAATGCTTGCTTCCAATATCGCACAAGCAGGTTGTTCATTTGCCATTTCATTAAAAGAAAAACGGCCTCAAAACCGTCAAGTTGCAGTTTCTGCTGGAATCACTGCCCTTTCAGGCATTACTGAACCTGCTTTATACGGGGTGACTTTGAAATACCAACGTGCTTTATACGCAGTTATGGCTGCTGGTGGTATCGCCGGTTTTTATGCCGGAATTACGAAAGTCGCTCGTTACTCCTTCGGCTCACCGGGTATTTTTACAATTGTTAACTTTATCGGTAAGCCGGGAAACTTTATGAATGCGATTATTACCGCAGTGATGGGCTTTATTCTCGCTTTCGTTTTCACTTTAATCTTCGTTAAAATTGATCAGCCGCTTGCACAAAACACCAAAGGATTAGCTAACGCTGACCTGGTGGCCGATGAAGCAGAAAAACAAGCTGTTGAAATTGTAAATGCTCCAGTTGATGGCAAAATTATTCCCTTAGACAAAGTTAATGATGAGGTATTTGCATCTGGTTCACTGGGTTCAGGTGTTGGTATTGCACCCGAAACAGATCTAATCGTTTCCCCAATTGATGGTACTGTAACCATGACTTATCAAACTGGTCACGCAATCGGTCTGACGTCGGATAGTGGCAACGAATACTTGATTCATATTGGCATTAACACGGTTAATATGAAGGGCAAAGGCTTTAGCGTTCAAGTTAAGGAAGGACAAAAGGTCAAAAAAGGCGATCCGTTGGTTCAGGTTGATTTTGACGAAGTTAAAAAAGCTGGTTTTGATCCAACCGTTTTAATCATTGCACTAAACAAGCCACAAAATCAGTTGAACTTTAATAATAATCAACAAGTTTCAATTGATGATCCGATCTTCAGTGCTAAAAATAAGGAACAACTAGCCAATGGTTAAAACAATTACTTTTCCACGCGATTTTCTCTGGGGCGGTGCTACTGCGGCCAATCAGCTAGAAGGTGCATATAATGAGGGCGGCAAAGGCCTATCAACAATGGATCTGCTAACTGGCGGCGATTTTCAAACGCCTCGCCGGATTACCCGTGAAATTGAGGCGAATACTTTTTATCCCAACCATCTGGCCGTTGATCATTATCATCACTACCAAGAAGACATCAAGCTCTTTGCGGAAATGGGCTTCAAAACATACCGCTTTTCAATTGCCTGGTCACGCATTTTTCCAACTGGTTTGGAAGAAAAGCCGAATGAAGAAGGTTTAGCTTTTTATGACCGGCTCATTGCCGAATTGAAAAAATACAAGATTGAACCTTTGGTAACAATTTCTCACTTTGAAAATCCAATCGGCTTAACCAAAGAATTTAATGCTTGGGCTTCAAGGTCAATGATTAGCCAGTATGTTAAGTTTGCTAAAACGATCATCAAAAGATATCACAAAGACGTGAAATACTGGTTAACTTTTAACGAGATCAATATGCTCGCTAAGCCTTTGGGCACCTATATGGGTGGCGGCATGTATTTAGACGATTCGGCTGTCTTTAACAATACCGAAATTGACTCTACCCAGTTAAGATACCAAGCCCTTCATTACCAGTTTCTGGCTAGTGCGCAAGTAGTTGATTGGGCCCATCATTTTGACCCCACGCTTCAAATGGGCTGCATGATGGCTTACCGCATGGTCTACCCTTTAACAAGTCATCCTAAAGATGTGCGTTACGCGCAAAAAATGACTGAGATCAACAATTTTTATTGTGGCGATGTTCAGGTTAAAGGTAAGTACCCCTACTTTGCCAAGAAGTTTTGGCAAGATCATCAGCTCCAACTTGATATTGCCGCTGGCGATCTGGAACTTTTAGAAAAAGGTAAAGTCGACTTCTATACTTTTTCATACTACCAGTCATCTGCTGTGACTGTTACCCAGCATGATGCTGAGAAAGCGGCCGGCAACTTTTTCAATGGGGTCAAAAATCCATACGTCGAACGTAGTGACTGGGGCTGGGAAATTGACCCGATCGGTTTAAGGACAGCTTTAAACCAAATCTATGAACGTTATGAAGTACCATTGATGGTCGTGGAAAATGGCCTAGGTGCCGCTGACAAGTTAATAGAAAAAGATGGAACATACACGGTTGACGACGATTACCGAATTTCATATTTGCATGACCATATTGTTCAAATGGGTAAAGCCATTGAAGATGGTGTCAACCTAATCGGCTATACGCCTTGGGGCTGCATTGATTTGATTTCTGCCAGTACGGGCGAAATGGCCAAACGCTATGGTTTTATCTATGTTGACAAAAATGATGATGGTACCGGTAGCTACCAGCGCTATCGCAAAAAATCTTTTGGCTGGTATCAAAAGATCATTGCTAACAATGCCATTGACTACGAATAAATAATTACTAGACCAGTTGCTCTATAATACGAGCAACTGGTTTTTGGATGCTTTAAACCGGCGATTTTTCAATTTTTAAAAAAACTGATTAAATTTAGAAAGTTTGGTTCACTATTTTCATGGCGAGAGCAAAAGCTAAAAGGACTAACTCCCGCATGAATATCAGAAGTTAGTCCTCAACTTAAATTTATTAAACTATCCTATTGTTTGGTTCGCATTGCAAATGCTTTTACCTGCTTTTAAGACGCATAACGTGTTTTACGTCTTGGTCCAAGCATTTTTGAATTTACTTTACAAACAATTTTTGCTTTTTATAAATACCAAGCAAAACCAGACCTATCTAACTGTTCGATTTCCATCAAGTAAAATAGTTTGTCCTTGTATATAAGAATTTTCAGGACTTGCTAAGAAAAAGGCTAAATTAGCAACATCAGCAACCGAACCAATTCTTCTGACGGCAATTTGATCCAAAAGAGGCTTTAAACTTTCTTTTGTTGGATAATGAACACTTAGCAGACCAGAGTCAATGACTCTTGGAGCAATTGCGTTAATAGTTACTCCTTTGGGTCCTAATTCTTTTGCTAATCCTCTCATCAAACCTTCTCCACCAGCTTTAGAAGCGGGATAGGCAACTCCACCACCAGTGCCGCTTAAAGCTGAACCCGAACTTATGAAAACGATACTACCCTTATTATGCAAAAATTCTTGATAAAATGCCTTTACAGTATAAAAATAGCCATTTAGGTTAATGTTTATTACTTTTTGCCATTCTTCTGGTGATATTTCATCAACAGTGTCAGCATATGCAATTCCAGCATCCAAAATTAACACGTCAATTCTACCAAATGTCTTAATAACTTCATCATGAACATGTTCTAAGGCAGCGTAATCTGAAACATCGGTTTTAATAAAAATAGATTTTTCATATTTTTTTGTTATATCAGCAGCAGTCTTTTGTCCTTTTTTTTCATCATAATCAATGATAACTGTATTCGCACCATTCTGGGCAAACTTTTCAGCAATCCCTTTACCAATGCCATTGGCGCCGCCAGTTACTAAAACTACTTGTTTTTCAAATTTTTTCATTTTATTTTCCTTTCAATACTATTCAAAATCTGCGTGCCGCTTGAGCATTGTGTCATTGGTTTCGCCGTTTTTATCCATTAAATTCAATATAAGACCGTCAAACGTTAAAAAAGCTAACTGTTCAAAAGCTGAACCCATAGGCTGGTTAAATTGAGTAGATTTACTTTTATCGACTTTGGACTTTCCGGGTAAATGCATGATAATATCAGCTAGATGACCAATAGTCGATATAGGAGTAGTTGTAAAAAGCATGATTTTCACACCACTTTTATGTGCTTTTTTAGCTAAAACCCTTAAACTGTCAGTTTCACCTGAAGCAGAACAAATGATCAGTAAATCACCTGGTTCTGAATGTGGAGAACTGATTTCTCCAACTATGCTAACGGAATAACCAAGATGCAACAAGCGATTAGCGAAAGCTTGAATAGCAATACCTGAGCGCCCGGCTCCAGCAAGAAAAATATGATGTAAATGATTAATTTGTTTAACAATTTGCTCTAATTCTTCAGTATTTTCTTCCTTCGCATATTCTCTTAATTGTTCTAAAATATCCAATGTATAATTTTTCATTTTTGATTACCTCATTCAATCGCTGCACGAAGTTTTTTCAATTGATGATCAACATTGTTTCCGTTAAAGAGGTACCCGCCAACTACCATCATCTCAGCGCCTGCATTTGAACACGCTTTAGCAAATTGATCATTGATCCCCCCATCGACCTCAATTTTAATATTACGGTTATTAGTTATTTTTTGTACATTCTTTATTTTTTCAATTGTTTGAGGAATAAAACTCTGTTCAGGCTGCCCAGGATTAATTGACATTACTAAGACATAATCAATTTCATCCAACAGATACTTTAAAACAAATTCTGGTGTGCCCGGGTTTATCGCAACTCCAACTTTTCTACCTGCTTGTTTGATTTTTTGTAAAATATAGTGAATATGAGGAGTTGATTCATAATGCACACAAAGCATCTCCGCACCTGTTGCAATTGCATCATCAATATGTTCTAAGGGATTTTTTAACATCATATGAATGTCAAACCTCATCTGACTATGTTCTTTCATCGCCCTTATTTGATTAGGTCCAAAGGCAATATTTGAAACATAGTTGCCATCCATCATATCCACATGTAGCGTGCCTACCTTTTCTTTTTCTAAAATGTCGATTTCATCTTGCAGATGCAATATATCCGCACCAAAAATTGATGGTAAGATTTCTTTCATTAAATGTCCTCCAATTCAACCTAAATAATCGTACTTAACCAATAAATAAAAGCATTCCATGGCTCTGAGAGAGTCAAATCTGAAGAAAGTCCACCGACATGAACTCCACCTGTCTGAATCATCTTAGTCGCACCTGGCGCAACATAGGCCTCAAGATATAAGGTCACACTACAGAAAATCACACCAATGATAATCGTTCTAAACAAATTTCCCTTTGTCATTAACGTGCCAGCAACTGAAATATAAATAATTGACATTAATAAACCAACCGGAAACAACTTGATATTTGGCAAAAATAAAGCACAAATAATTACCAGTGGAATAGTAATAACAGTAGCTGTTTCCGTTGTGGGATCCCCCAGACCCAAAGCTATATCCATTCCAATATTTAAATTAGTCTTTTTACCCATCTGATTAGACATCGTAGCCCGGGCGGCTTTGCCAACAGGAGAAATTCCTTCCATTAAAACTCCGACCATTTTTGGCATCAAAACCATTACACTGGCAATTCCAATTCCCATTGTTACAGTATTGGTCAGATTTTGCTTAGTTAATAGTGCTAAAAGTACGCCAACAATTGTTCCAATTACCGACGAATCACCAAAAACACCTAACTTTTTATTCACTTTATCCAAGTTCAAGTTCACCTTATTTAATCCCGGAATAAAGTCAATTAACTTGTTAATTATCCAAGCAAATGGCATTACCCAAGCCGTGTAAATAATTGTCGTACAAGTAGTCCCTTCAAGACCAAAATATTCTTGCCATTTATTTGCTAGCTTATCTCCAATAAAAAGCGAAGCAACGGACATTCCGATTGTAACCAAAAGACCTATCCAAAAATTGTTAAATAAAACGTACGCTAGCGCACCCGGAATCAAAAAATGCATATAATTCCAAATATCAACATTCATTGTTTTGGTCCAGCCGACTCTGACCAAAACTATATTAATGATAATTCCGAGCAGAATTGCTAAACCAGCAAATGGAGCAACCCATGATGCAGCTCCTACGGCTGGCCAGCCTATATCAGTAATGGTGTACCCAGTGCCCAATTTAGAATAATATTCTACTGCTGGTTTTAAAGATGAAGTTAGTAAATTTACGACCAAAGTTAGACCCATAAAACCGATACCGACAGTTAGTCCCGACTTTATTGCATCACCAATTTTCATTCTGAAGATCAATCCTAGAATAAAAATGATAATCGGCAAAAGTGCTGTTGCACCGATGTTAATGATGGTTTTGAAGATTTGTTCCAGTACTTCCATACCTGGCCTCCTATTCTTGTAGTGATACCAATTTTTGTCCTACCTTTTCTTTTAGCTCCTTTGTATTTATGCCAGTAATAAAGCCAGTCACACTAATCAACGGTTTCGAAATTTTTCCACGATAGTTATTGGTAGTAAAAACAATGTCAAAGTTATCACTTTGACTTGGCATTTCAGTCATACTGCATTTAGAAATCGTGTAATTTTTAATCCCATATTCCTCACATATATCCCTAATTTCGGCCGCAGCAATAGTTGAAGTTGCAACTCCACTTCCACAAGCTACTAAAATATTAATTTTTTTACTCATATAAATCTCCCCTTAATGTTTTTTCAGCATCTTTTATCACAAATTTAACTTCGTCTATTCCGTTGCAGGCTCTAATTTTTTTAACAAAAGAGCCTTTTTGCAACAATTTCATAATATCCTGCAGAAGACTCAAGTGATCTGTTCCGTTACCCAAGCCTAGTATAAAAAGCGTATCAACATATAAATTTTTTGTGGTATCGTCCATTTGTTTCATCAAAATTGGCTTTATCAAAGTAATTACCGCAACAAATGGTTTGTTGATATACTTTGGATCACCATGCGGAATCGCTACGGTATAATCTGTGAGCTGTAAACCAGTTGGATATTTATCCTCGCGATTGTTAATGAAATCTAAAAATCCTTTTTTTACGTATTTCTTGCTTAAAAGATCCTCTGCCACTTGAGAAAAGAGTTCAACTCTATCTCGCGCTCGGCAATTCAAATAAATCGTATCTTTTTTAACATAATCAGCTAATGGCAAAACCAATCCTCCTCTTTCCTAGTGGTTATAATTTTTTATTTTTTCAATTGCCTCTTCACTGCTTGAAACTTGGATCAGTTCTTTAATAAAGGCCTCATCCTCTGCTATGTGCTTCAATTCATATAATAGTTGCAATTGATCCGTTTTATTTGGCGTCGTCAATAAAGCTACGAGGTGAATTTTATAGTCAGCGTACTTCAAGCCGTTCTTAGAAATTAAAAAAATCAGCCCCAGTTTCTGTTTGAATAAGTCCGGATTTAGGTGTAATAAGGCTATTTTTCTATTCAGCAAAATGTATTTTGGTTGTTTAAGGTATTCTTTTTTTAATTCGAACCAAAAATCATTTCGTACAACCTGATCTTCAATTGCAGGCATTACTATTTTTTCTAAAATTCTATTCCACGGCATATATTGCTTAACAAAAATCAGCTTTTTATACACATTTGCATTATTATTTGAATGTATTTCACGCTCAGACAAATTACTTTCGGGAATTAAAAGCTGCGCAATGCCATTTTCTAGTCCTCTTTTATCTTTAATCTCAGCAAATCGCCCTACAGTTGAAATAATCTCCTGAATGTCAACGTTTGCAAAATTGAGGTTAAATAATTTTTTAAAAACATCATTTCGCAGTTGAGCAATGCTACGCTCATTTAAAATTTCATTAACAACAAAAACTGTTTTAACGGACTTTAAAGGAACTGTCGAAAAAACCAAATCATATGGCAAAACAAAATGCTGAAACTCTCGAACTGAGCAGGCAGGATAAAAAGATAGTTCTGGAAAAGCAACCCGTAAATTGTTTTCAAGCAGCTTGGATGCAGAAACGCCATTCGGACAAACTGGAATAGCACGAACAACTTTCCGCTTGAATTCGTCGTTTTTATTTTGAACAAGGTGACCACCTATAAAAATCGTGACATAAGCTATTTCATCAGCCGAAATAGTTGTCCCAAAAAACTTGTTTAGTGGTCCAATTGACTGAAGGACAAACTCATAAAGATTACGATATTTGTCGATAATTTCGTCAAACATTGGATTAATTTCTGGCAATTTGTACTTAATTCGAAAATATGCAGGCCTAAAATGATCCATTAATTTTTTGAACAAATTCTTTTTATCCGGTAAAACGATAAAAGATTTTAATTCAAATTCGTTTAAAAATTCCCATAGAGCATTAGTTAGTTTAGTCTGCATAGAAACAGTTATTGCTTCTTGTCGTTTAATATTCGCCCCTAAAATGAATAAGGCAACAAAACTTTTTTCCTGAGGAACCAAATTAGCAAAAACTGTATTTTGCAACGCCGTGTATTCCTTAGTTTGCTTAATCTCTTCATCTGACAATAGTTCCTTTTTTTTCAGCAATTTGCCTTGCTCTATTCGGTATAAAACCGTTGACAAAAATCGGGCTAAAACGAAGAAGGCGTCATCTGTAAATTTTCGACACAGTTTTGACTCGATTTTCACTAAATCTTTTTTTACATCGGCATAGTTATTTACAGCCTTTGCATTCCAGAAAATATAATCTTCGAAATTGAATTCGGCATAGAGCTTTAAATAATTTTGGTAAAGTGCCATACGTTTATCCCATTCACTACCAATAATCGTGTAGCCGTTTTTTCTAGAAAAACAAATTTTTACATTCGCTTTTTTTAAATTAATTTTTAGTTTTTTTAGATCAGTGAGAGCAGTATTTTTACTGATATTCAAAGTTGCAATGAAATCATTTAAATAAACTGGTTCAGTTCTACTCAATATCATTATCACCATAAGGATGCATCTTTCTTCTGGTGAAAAGAATCTCTTTTTAGTCTCTTTGACATTATTGATAATCTGACTTGTTAGCTCTCTTTTGGTAGAGTATGTTTTATTTTTTAATATTATTGATGGCAAGTTTCGAGCTTTAAGTTCGACATTAATGTTGTTGATTGCATAACTTATTTGTCGATCAGTTAAGGAAAATTCCTTTCGCAGATCTTTTTGCGAAACTAACCCTTCTTTAACGATCTTTAAAGAAATCTCTTTATTCCAGTTGGTCAATTTGATTCACCTCCTCTCTATTGTTAAGCCCAATTATAACCGCTTACATTTTGACCAGAATGCTCTTTTAGCCCAACTTATGTTACGTGCAGTCTTTCACTTGTGCTGTACCATTTTGTTGAAAATTAGACAAATAAAAAAGCAGTTTTATTCAAACTGCTACTTTTACCTCTAATATTTAATTTCTTATATCACTCAAACACTACAAAAAGAATCAAAAAACAGGCACCAGCAACAAAATGCTTTTACCTGCTTTTAAGACGCATAAAGTGTTTTACACCTTAATGCGAATAGTTTTAAGCTTTATTTAACAAACAATTTTTGCTTTTTATAAATACCAAGCAAAGATAAGGAAAGAGCTGCAATACCAGCAAGGATCATCCCCAGCGAAGCTTGATGGTTCATACCAGTTTGCGGTAATTGTGCTTCAGTTTGAGTTGAAGCAGGAACAACTTGACATTGGGCCGTCTGATCGCTTTTTTGATCCGCACTCTGCTTTTCAGATTTTGAGTTTTCCTTTGCTTGCTCTTTATTAGGATCACCAGTTTCTGGCCTTTTATTAGGATCAGCAGTTTCCGGCCCTTGATGAGATGCTGCAGGTTTCGGCTTATCTACTGCGCTATTTTTACTACCTTCATAGATGTAAGTCACAGTTAGCGGTTGGTTCTGGAAGTAGCCTTCAGTCGGTCCTTGCCAGTCTTTCAAATTATAACCCTCAATTGCTTTACGATTAGTACCGTAACTAACATTGATATGACCGGCAATCACTTGATCTTCCGCTAGCTGATTACCCTTTTCATCTTGATAATGAGCAGTAACTGTCACAGTATCACTGTTTTGTTCATCCGTAGCCACTTCATCTGCTTTCACTATCTTAGTTGCACCAAAATATCCAACACTAAAAGTAACACCAATAATTCCAGTTAACAATAACGACTTAAACTTTGCTTTAATACTTTGCATTTTATTCTCCCAAAATTCTCCAAACTTTTTTATTACACATCACAACATTTTTGTTTTCAACCCCTTATTGCGACTTTTGCCTAAAGCAAGAGTAAACATGCTAAGAAATGGTCAAAAGAAATCCATAGTAGAATATTAAAAATAAATAATTCAACCTCAATGTTGATATTATAGCATTAATCCAATTTAATCTATATGTTTTTCGCTAATTTCTAGAAATTTTTTTGCACATAAAAAAGCTAGATGACCTATTCATCTAACTTTTTTAAACACCCTGATGGGCAAATCACTTTTAGAACTCTTACAAGGCCTAATATGAAGCTGCTTTTATTGGGATATCCGGG
>CALYQE010000026.1 GCA_945281075.1 uncultured Lactobacillus sp.
ATAATTAAGGTCAAATAAAAAACCTGCTGTTAGTAATTACAGCAGGTTTTTGTGCGGTCTTCTTAGTAATTTGAAACACCCCTTAAACGTATTGGTTGATGAGATTTTCAAGCAGGTTAATGGTATTGCCGTAGAAAAAATTAAGGCCAATGTTTTCAGGATCAGGGCTATCAGTGCCACTATCCACAATAAAAGCCAGATCAGCCATTGAAGCATAGCTACTGTTTGCCGAAGTGGTAATTGTAATAATATCGCCACCGTCTTTTTTGCAGCCAGCAATCTTAATCAGCCCATTTTTATTTTCGCCTGATTGAGAAAAGGTAATTAAGGTGTGTGGCGCTTGGTCGGAGGCAATGGCAATTTCAACCCCATCTAAATCAACGCCATAGATATGCTTAAGCAGCAGCTTGCGGTAGGCATATTTGACCAAAATCGTGCAAAAGCCCTCGCCAAAAAGATAAACCCGTTTTTGCTGCCGGATTTTCTTAAAGAAAGCAGCAATTTTTTCAGGGCTGCGATTGCAGTGAACAAAGGGCAGGTTGCTAAACGAGGTCAATTGTTCCGTTTTGAACTGCGAGGATAAAAAGAAAATAAATTCTTTAAAGTTGCTAAACCCAGCCCGGCGAACGATTCGACTAAGCGAAGCCGGGGAAATGTAATTTTTTTGAGCTAATGTTCGAATATCCAAAGACTCCTTAGCAGTGATTGAGTCAATGATTGACTCAATAATGGAAATATCTTGGGGGCGAAGGTGGTTATTGGGAAATAAGCGGTCAATCTGAAAAATTTGCGTCATCATTTCAACCTTTCTGAAAATATTTTCGCTTTTTGAAAACGGTATCAAAAAAGGATAGGCGTATTGTGAACACTTTTTGATTATACTATATTAGCTTTGTTAAAGGGAAGCGCTTAACAAAGCTGAATCTAGAAAGGAAGGCTGTGATTGAATGAAGCAAGTTATTATTAATGCCGATGATTTTGGCTATTCGTTAGCCGTAAATCGCGGTGTTATTAAGGCTTTTAAAGACGGGATGGTTTCGTCAACAACATTAATGGCCAACATGCCAGGTTGCCAAGAAGCGATACAGCTTGCAAAAGAAAATCCTACTTTGGGGGTCGGATGTCATCTGAACATTACCGCTGGAAAACCGCTGACTGCAGCCAAAACTTTGGTTGACGAAAATGGCGAGTTTTATCACTTACCGGGCTATGAGGCTCACCGGGAAACAATGGATCCCGAAGAGATCTACCAGGAGTGGTGTGCTCAGGTTGATTACCTGTTAGAGCAGGGAATTAAACTGACCCACTTAGATAGCCATCATCACACGCATTCATTTGCTGAAAACTTGGAGATTACCGAGCGCATATCCGCCAAGTATCAGTTGCCGGTGAGAAATTGCTACGATATTGAAAAGCAGTGCAAGTTGGATTTTCAAAGGGGAATTGCAGGCTTTGATGACTTAATGAATTATCCGCATATTCGCAGTCTGGAAAAATCATATCATGCTGATCAAGAGCAGTGTCTGCAAGAAATTCAAGTAGTGCTTGACCGACTAACAGAAAATGAAATAACCGAATTGATGGTTCATCCCGCATTTGTTGATGAAACACTTTACTTCACTTCTTCGTTCAACGTCCCAAGAATAAAGGAAGTAGCAATTTTATGTGATTCGGCGTTTAAGACCAAACTACGTGAGAACGAAATTGAGGTTATTCCTTATCCAGCTGCGTAAAGCGGCAACGACTAAGACTTAACTAGAAGGAGGTAATCGTTGTGAAAGGTAAATTTATGAAGTCAGCGAATGTTTTCTCGCGGGCGATAATTCAACCGGTTATGTTTATGGCTGTGACAGGGATCATTTTATCTGTCTGTGCCATCTTAAAGCTGGACTTAATGCCCACTATTTTGAAAGATACCGGTAATTTTATTTATAACATCCTATCAAGTGGCATGATCGGACAATTAAGTTGCATCTTCTGTGTGGGAATTGCGACAGCTTTAGCAAAACCCAAATATAAAACTGATGCAGCAATTTTAGGAATTGTGACATATTTAATCTTTTTATTCGCCAATAATTCATGGCTGCAGCTGACTCATCGGTTAGCAAAGCCAGGTACTCAGGGTCTGTACGGTACCGGCCAAAACATGGTCTTCGGGATCCAAGTTACTGATATGGGTGTCTTTTTAGGAATTATCTTGGGAATTTTAGTTGGCTGGATGGTCAACAAGTGGGGCAATATTAAACTGCATAAGTATCTGTCACCATATGCCGGAACTAAATCTGTTTATATCATCTTAGTCTTTGTAACGATCGTGTTTGCCATTGCAATTACTTATGTATGGCCAGCAGTTAACACTTTGATCGAAAATATCGTTAAGGTAATGTCAACGACGGGCTCGATTGGCTTCTTCTTATATGGCCTACTGAACCGGCTACTATTACCAGTTGGCTTGCACCACTTTTTATGGATGCCGTTGTTCTATACCCCTTTAGGCGGGACAGCCAAAATTGCGGGCAAACTGTATACCGGTGCCTTTAACATTTGGCTAGCAGAACTAGGTAATCCTAGTCATATTACTGCAATGCACCAGTCAATCGGTTACTTGTCCAACTTCGGTTCAATCTCTTTGCCAATCGGAATTGCATTTGCGTTCTGGAAAATGGCGGAGCCGAAGAACCGGCAAAAAGTGGCAGCAATCTTAATTCCAACAGTGACAACTGCATTCTTAGCAGGGGTAACGGAGCCACTGGAATTCATGTTCATGTTTCTTTCACCAATTCTTTGGCTAGCACACGCCGTTGTTTACGGGCTCAGCTTATTCTTTACTAACTTAATTGGAATTGATATTCAATTTGATACTGGAATTAACATGATTATTAACAGCTTCGCTTTCCCGGCAAGGCTAGGGCATCAGTATTTGATTCCAATCATGTTCGTCCTTACGGCCTTACTTGAGTACTTTGTCTTCGTCTTTGTAATCAAGCGGTTCAACATTCCAACAATTGGACGTGCGAATGCTGACCCTGCACTTTTGAATGGTGCTGAAACCGAAGATGAAGAAGAAGACCAAGTAGAATTTGAAAATGAGGCTGATAGTGCTTCAACCGCCACTAAACATTTTGATAACCAAACTAAGAACATTGTAGCTGGACTGGGTGGTCCAGATAATATTAGCAGCATGATTAATTGTTACACTCGTTTGCGGGTGGATGTGAAAGATCAAAATAAATTAGATATGGACTTGCTAATGCATAAGACAGGTGCCAGTGGCATTATGCAAAAGGATAATAATATCCAAATTGTTTTAGGAGTTGGTGTTGAAGAAATTCATGACAAAGTTGATGAGTACCTGGAATATTTAAAACAGCATCCAGCGCAAAAATAAGTAACTAAAATTGGAGGGCAGACAATTATGGCAAATAAATTTGTAATTATCGGTGGTGGTTCAACCCAATCACCAAGTATTTTGGAAGTTCTACGGCAAAGATCAGCCGACCTAGAAATGAATGAGCTGGTTCTGTATGACATTGATGAAGAACGTGTATCGCTTTTGGGTCAATATACCAAAATGTACTATGAAGAAACTGGCTCGCCGGTCAAGGTTTCTTATACAACCAACCTTGATGAAGCTTTGCAGGGTGCGAATTTTCTCTTCATGCAGATTCGTCCGGGCCTAAATAAGCAGCGTGCAATTGATGAAAAAATTTGTATTCGCAATGGCGTCATTGGCCAAGAAACCTGTGGCTTGGGCGGCTTCTCATTTGCAATGAGGGTTATTCCAGCAATTATTGACATCATTAAGAAAGTCAAAGAAATTTGTCCAGATGCTTGGATTCTCAATTACACGAACCCAGAAGCAATTTTGTCAGAAGCGATTTACCGTGAATTCCCTGAAGCAAAAGTTATTTGCATTTGTGACATGCCAATTTCAATTGAGGGTGCGATTGCGCAATACTTCCACAAGGATTTAAAGGACATTACTTTTAAGTACTTTGGAATGAACCACTTTGGCTGGTGGACTTCAATGATTGATGAAAACGGGCATGATTTGTTGCCAGATTTACGCAAAGATGTTGAGGATGGCAAAATCGACACGCTGGCGCAATGGAATGATGAAACGCTTGATGATAAGTATTGGATTGATACCTATAAACGCATGATTACGATCTTTAAGCGTTTCCCAGAATACTTCCCGAACTGCTACTTGCAATATTACTTGATGCCCGATGTGATGATGGCCGAAGCCGATGTTAACTTCACTCGTGGCGACTGGGTAATGCAGGGCCGTGAAAAACGGATCTTTGATGAATGCCGCCGCGTCTTAAAGGCCGATACCGCCAAGGGATCGTCGCTAAACTCAGGTGTCCATGGCAATTATATTGTTGACATTGCCAACGCCATTATTCACAACACGCGGGAGCGGTTCACCGTTAACCAGAAGAACAACGGGGCAATTGCTAACTTTGATATGGATGCAGTGGTTGAAGTACCAGCCTACATCGGTAGCATGGGTGCGGAAACAATCAACATTGGCAAGATTCCAACCTTCCACAAGGGTCTGATGGAATTGCAAAAAGCTTATGAAAAGCGCACGGTTGATGCAGCTTTGTCTGGCTCTTATCAGGTGGCTTTAGAAGCAGTTGTCTTAAATAAGACCATTCCTGACTATCACACCGGTCAAAAAGTTTTAGATGAATTGTACGCTGCTAATAAAGAATATTGGCCAACTCTACATTAAACACGCTTCACAAAAAAGGCTGCGTCTAAGCAGGGATGCAGCCTTTTTATGATAAATAGTGCCAAAGTAAAAAGCTCATGATCATTTGATCATGGGCTTTTTAAATAGCAGTTAGTTCTATTCGTCAATCTGAATCTGAGCCGTTGACTTCGACCAGGATTCAGGTAGCTTGCCGATTTCTTTTAACTTGGCAACTATTTGGTCAAGGACAATTTCGCGATCGTCTTCATTGGTCACAAAATCGAGCTTGTCGCCGTTAATTTCCATCTTGGGGGAATAATCGTATTTTTCATACCACGGCTTGTAATAGCGTAATAAGCGCTTGTAGTAGTCTTCTAATGTTGAGTCGTAGCTAAGCTGCTCATAAGGGCGGCCACGCTTTTGAATCCGTTTGAGCATGGTGTCGTATGAAACATTGATGTGAACAAGCAAATCCGGATTTTTCTTCGGCATATGGTCTAGTTCGCTCATCATATTGTTGAGCAGCTCATAATATGTATCAACTTCCTCTTGAGTTGCACGACCAATATCGGCATTCATTTGAAAGAAAAGCGCGTCTTCATAGATTGACCGGTCAAGGACATTGTTATCATCGGTCAGGGCATCCTTGATACTACGAAAGCGGGTGTTTAAGAAGAAAACTTGCAGTAAAAAGGCGTACTTTTCAGGATCCGCATAAAAAAGTGGTAAGACCGGGTTATCGTCAACACTTTCATAGAACGGTTTAGTTCCTAAATATTTGGCTAAAACACTGGTTAAACTGGATTTACCGGCTCCAATTGGGCCACTCAATACAATAACTGTCATCACGTTCCTTCTTTATTCCAAATTGCCTAATTCGCGCAATTTACTATCAATCTGATTTAAAACTTCTTTTTTCGCGTCTTCGTCACCGATAAAATCGTACTTATCACCATCGATGGTGATTTTGGCGGATGCATTGTAGTTTTCATACCACGGCTCATAGTAACGAATGAGTCTTGCATAATACTCTTTTAAGCGAGGATCGCTGCTAAGCTGTTCATAGGAGCGGCCGCGCTTTTTGATTCGCTTAAGCATGGTGTCAAGCGACACATGGATATAAATCAGCAAATCTGGTTTTTTGCTAGGATTCCCAGGGGTATCTTCCATCATATTCTCTAGCAGACTATCATAAATTTTAAACTCGGTTGGGTCAGCGATCTTGCTTTCAGCGTTCATCTTGAAGAAAAGTGCATCTTCGTAGATTGAACGATCTGAAACGCTGTTTTTTTCGCGTACTGCCTGGTTTATTTGAGCTAATCGGTGGTTAAGCAGGTAGATATTAAGCAAAAAAGTGTAACGCTTCATATCTTGGTAATACAAGGGCAGGACGGGGTTATTGTCGACTCCCTCGTAAAAGGCTTGTGTACCTAAATGCTCAGCTAAAATACTGGTTAAACTGGATTTACCGGCTCCAATTGGCCCACTTAAAACAATAACTTCAATCACGCTCTTTCTTAAATACAATATATAGATCAATATTTAGTTTAATACGAGATATAGTGGTATACAAGCAAAAAATTCATTTAAACTTTTAGAAAAAAGTCAAGCGATTTTGTATAAAATAGGCAAAATAATTTACAGTGTACATTTTAATGATTGCTGAACCAAATTCGTTTCACGTGAAACAGCTAATCTGCCTGAAAGTGCCGGCCCAAAATTTTTAAATCACGCTTTTGCCCGTCGATTTCCGCGACCCCTGGTAGAATGCCCCAAGTAGCAAAGCCATTTTGCGTGAAGAGCCTTAAACTGGCCGGATTATGACTAAAAATATAAGCCACCAGCGTGTCAATCTGCAAAGCGGTCAATTGGCTGAATACAAAGCTTAGTGCCGCTTGACCGAGACCTTGATGTTGATAGCGCGAGGCAAGATAAAGACTGATTTCGGCTGTGTGACAGTAGGCAGGGCGGCCGTAAAAATATTCTAGACCAACCCAGCCGATAATTTTTTCGTTGCTCATCATTTTCCAAAGAGGTCTTTCGTCATGATTAAAATTATTAAACCAGTCCAGCTTGGAGTGGGGCATTACAGGGGTTAGGTCAGCGGTAGACCTTTTGGCTGGGATAGCTTGATTATAAATGGCTACAATTGCTGGCAAGTCGTCAGCAGTAGCAAATTCGAACTGAACTTTCAATGAGGGCACGCTTTCTGAAAAATTAACGGATGGTCGCAATTAAGCAAGTTATTTCAGGTGCTGCTAGAAGGCAGATACCTAACTGCTATTGCTTCTTAAGTGTAGCATTAATTAAAATTTGAAAAGCCAAAAAATAGTTTCACGTGAAACGGAAAACAAAAAAAGCAGCTAATCAATCGTGATTGCTGCTTTGCGGTAAAAAAGAAAAGTGTTTATTTTACTCGATCATCTTTTTTCTCTTCTACCTTATCTTCAACCTTGTCTTTTTCTTCACCGATCTTGCTTTTGGTGTCTTGAGCAGCACCAGTAATTCGATCTTGCAGGCTGACAGAGTCTTTTTCGTGTTCTTCCTTGGTCTTAATGTCGACCACGGTAACATTGACTTCGACCGTATCTAAGCCGGTCATTTCTTTTACCTTGTCATAGATTTTCTGTCTGATTTCATCATATAGTTTAGGAATTTCAACGCCATATTCGGCAACAATCTCGATGTCGACAGCGACTTGTTTTTTACCGACTTCAACGTTAACGCCATTAGTGACGTCATCATTGTTGACAATTTTATCTGCTAAATTGGAAAAGAAGCCGCCATTGACGGTTAAAAGTCCCTTGACATCTGAAAGTGCGATGCCGATAATCTTTTGAATTACCTTTTCATCGTATTTTAAGTCGCCTTTGATTTCTTGTTTAGTTGGTGTATTTTGTGGCATATTAGAATCCTTTCATATATTATTGTTTACTGTTAATAAAGCTTCTCAGTAGGGGCCAATAGTGACCAATGACCAAGCCGACTACTAACATCACGATTACAAAAATAGTTTTAAAAAAACCAAGTCCCAAAAAACAAAATGCAAGTAATAGGCCAATTACAGCACCGCATATTTCTGGGAGGTGTTTTTGGATTGTTTCACTCATGATTGCCTCCTCTATTGAACGCGTGTTTCTGGCTTATCAGGATTTTGATAGTTGACGAACTTAATTTTGATTTTTGGTTTCTGCTCAATGCCGAGCATTTGGCCAAGATTGTTCTTTAATTCCTCCAGATAATTTTCAAGAACGGTATTCACATTCTCGCCATTGCCGAGATTGCCACTAATCTTGATTTTGATTTTCCGGTTAGTCAATTTGGACTCGACCTTTGCCTTGTTAATAAAAGGAATGTCTGCTAAAGAGTTCGTAATGTAACCGTTAATCGCCTTGCTAGTGACTTTAACTTGTCCATCCCGTTTATGAATTAAGATAAAATACCTTTGGACTGGCCAGAACAAAACAAATAACAAAAAAATAATTAAGATTAACAGGAAAACAGTACTAATCGCAATCAAGTACCATTCTAAAATTGGATTTAAAGTGCCAATAGTAGGCAATTTAATATTTAGGTACTTTTGCCAAAAGCTGCTGGTATTCCACAATAGATAAATAGGCAGTGGTAATAACAAAATTGTCAGCACCACTAGTAACCACTTTTTACTTCGCTTCAACTGATCACCATCCTCTCTTAACCACCCTAATCATAATACTGATTATTTTGTTAGCCTAACAATATGCACTAATTTAGATAAGATGGTAATAACAGGCTTAATCAACAAAAAAACGATGCTTTGTAGCATCGTTTTTCATTAATTTATTAATTTGATTTCTTTACTTAGAGCTCAACATGCTTGCCGCATCTTCATCAATGATAAGAGTAACATTTGAGTGATTTTGCAAGACGGAAGCTGGGACAACTTCGGTTACGGGTCCTTCAATCATTTTCTTGACGGCTTCAGCCTTGTTTTTACCAAAGGCCATGATAACAATTTCTTTAGCTGACATAATATTGGCAATGCCCATGCAAATTGCTGACTTTGGAACATCAGCAACATCTGCAAAGAAACGTGAATTGGCCTTAATCGTGTTGTCAGTCAGTTTAACTTCATGGGTAACAGAGTCAAAAGCTGTGCCTGGTTCGTTAAAAGCAATGTGACCATTTTGACCAAGTCCAAGGAGTTGAAGATCAATTGGGTTTTCCGCAATGATTTGATTGTATTCAGCAGATGAGCCCTCAGGATCATTGATTGCCTTAATTCCGTCTGGAATATATGACTTCTTAAAAGGCTTCTTGTCAAACAAGTTTTTTTGCATAAAGTAGTGGTAGCTTTGATCATTATCGGCAGTTAAACCGACATATTCGTCAAGGTTGATGCTGACTAAATCGCGGGTATCAACGTCGCTATTAACCCATTCTTTATAAAGGTCTAAAGGAGTAGAACCAGTTGCCAAGCCAATTACTTTGGCGCCGTTAGCGATACTATTTGCAAAGAGCTTAAAAGCCTCCTTGCTAGCATTTTCTTTGTTATCTTTAATAATAATTTTCATTGTTATGCCTCCAAATTCATTGCCCTAATTATAAATTGGTATATGCCAATTTGTCAATAAGCAGGAACAGAAAATAAACAATTAAACAAAAAGCCCGCTGCTTGTTTCAGGTGAACTAAGCAGCAGGCTTAAAGATTAGAATTTATTCACTTCTAAGTGCAATCGCAGCATCTTTCTTGGCCGCCATTCTTGCGGGCAGATGACCGCCGATCATCGTTAAGATAGTTGAGATCAGGATGAGGATCAATGCATGTATCGGATTAAGCTGTGCGACGTTTGATAAATTAGTAATTGAATATAGTACGTTATTGATTGGGAAAACCAGCAGTTCTGCAATCACAATGCCTAGAACGCCTGAAAAAATCCCGAGGATAAATGTTTCGGCATCAAAGACGCGGGTAATATCCTTTTTACGTGCACCCAGAGCTTTCAAAATACCAATTTCTTTGGTTCTTTCCAAGACTGAAGTGTAAGTAAGAATACCGATCATAATCATCGATGTTACCAGTGAGATTGCTGCAAAGGCAATCAAAACGGCTGTGATCCCATTGAGCAAGCCACCGGTCATTGAGGTAACAGCGCTAGACATATCAGTATAAACAATCTTGTCTTTCTTTTTCTTGCCCTCATTCCATTTATCAAGGTAATCCAGGACTTTATCTTTAGCATCAAAGTCGTTTGGATAAATCATGATGCCGGCAGGAAGGCTTGATCCACCGATTGACTGCATTATTTGCTTTTTGGCGGTCGCAGTCATGTGTTGTCCGGTTAACACATTGCGGTTGGTCTTTTTCTGTGCTTTTACAATGGCAGAATGCTGATTATCTTTGATCACTTTTAATGCTAACTTATCGCTGTAAGCAATCCCATTAGAAAGCAATGACATCGAATCTTCATTCTTAGGGCGAATGACGCTGACAATGCGTAATTTAAGTTTGCTATTATCGTACATTGTCTGATCAACTTTTTTAGGAATAAACATGCCGGTAGGCAGTTCTTGATAGTAATCATCATTAGACACGATCCGGAATTCTTTGCCAATCAACTTGTTAAAATTGAGCTTTTCGTTCGCTTTAATTTTAATGCCGAGATTTTTCAAAGTATTAATGTTCATTGAATTTTTGTTGTCGATGACCATTACTAAATCAGTCGCCTTAGTTGGCCAGGTTCCTGACAGCAATTGATAATTGCTTTTAAGAAAGTTGCCTTTGGTTTTATCAAGCGAGGTCGGAAAAACAGCCGAGCCCATGAAAGTCATGCTAGTAAGCTGGGTTTGCATTTGCCCGTATGCTTGGGACACTGCAGTTCCAGCAAGGAAAGGCGAGAACTGAACGGGCTTAATTTGGCCGTTTGATTTGCCAATTAAATTAAGCGCAGCGCCAACTTGATAGGAAATATTATTAGCGTATTCCGGGTTGATCTTTTTGACATAATCAACGTATTCTTGGGTAATCTTATTTTCATGGGAAGATTGCTGAAGTTGATCTTGCTTTGCGATCAAGTAACCCCGGTTTTTGACGTTTTTTTCGGAAACATTGCGATTGCTGGCTGAAGTGATATCAGTAGCCGTTTGCGTAATGGTTACGGGGTATTTGGCGAGCGCCTTACTCATTGTGGTGTCAATTTGTTTTTGAAAACCATTTGATAAGGACAAAACAACGGCAATGGATATAATGCCGATACTGGAAGCAAAGGCCGTTAATGTTGTCCGCCCTTTTTTGGTCATTATGTTGGTAAAACTGAGCTTGATCGCATTCCAGTATGACATTTTGGTGCGCTTTAAGTTGAACGTATCTTTTTCGTCTACTGGAGAAAAGGAATTAGAGTCGCTGAGAATTTTACCATCTTGGAAATTAACGATCCGGGTTGCATATTCTTCAGCTAGGTCTGAGTTGTGAGTAACCATGACAACCAAGCGATCTTTTGATAGCTTCTTAATCAGCTTCATGATCTGGACGGAAGTTTGCGTGTCAAGCGCACCAGTTGGCTCGTCACAGAGCAAAATGTCGGGATCATTGGCAAGTGCACGGGCAATGGCAACACGTTGCATTTGTCCCCCAGATAATTGGTTAGGATTTTTGGAAATATGATCTTTTAGACCAACCTGGGTTAGCGCGTCAATAGCGCGTTGGTGACGTTCAGCGGTAGGAACGCCAGACAAATTCATACCTAATTCGACGTTGGCAATAATTGACAGGTGGGAAATCAAATTATAGTTTTGAAAAACAAAGCCGACAGAATTATTCCGATAGGCATCCCAATCTGTTTCTTTAAAGTTCTTTGTTGACTTGCCGTTAATGATTA
Organism: uncultured Lactobacillus sp.; assembly: GCA_945281075.1. Taxonomy (GTDB): domain Bacteria; phylum Bacillota; class Bacilli; order Lactobacillales; family Lactobacillaceae; genus Lactobacillus. Next base: position 11,560 of record CALYQE010000026.1, read on the forward strand.
AATCACCGCTGTCATAGCGGTCAAGACCACCAATTACGTTTAACAAAGTCGTTTTACCTGAACCGCTGGGTCCTAAAATTGCGACGAACTCTTCATTTCTAAATGAAATGGAGACATCGTTTAACGCATGGGTGACAGTGTCACCAACTTGGTAAGACTTGCGTAAATTTTTTAGTTGAAGCATATCCTGTTTATTCCTTTTATTTTTTTAGTAATTAATAAAAATAATTAATAAATAGTAGTTTACCATTTATGAATAATTAAAGCCAAATAGAACCATTAAAATTTAATTTTTAATTAGCTTTTTGGCTGGTCCAAAACAAATAAACATTTATATTAGTTTGTGCTAAATTATCTTTTAAAAAGAAAAAACTTTATTGCGTAAGACCGGTATATTGCAATAAGGAATAGATGATGAAGAACGAGATGATCAATAATATAATAATTAAATGGCGCTTTTTGTTGAGTACCAGAATGGCCGCAAATTCACGTACAATAGCGTTAGGGAGAAAATAAAACCGTGTGTAGGCACCAACGCCATTCGCATTTAATCCCGCCGCTTTCGCAAATAAAGCTGCACGAAAAATATGATAATTATTACTGAAAAACTTGGCCCAGTATTGCTCGCTGCCAAAGTCGGTCGCCGCCGTTACACCAGAAAATTTCATATTTTGGTAGGTATTTCTGGAATTTGTTTCTAATAGGATGTGCTCATCATCAATGCCGCGCGCTTTTGCGTATTCGGCCATTGCCTGTGCTTCCGTTACTTGTTCATCAGGCCCTTTGCCGCCCGACATGATCAGTTTGGGCATTTTGCGACCTTTGGCTACTTGCTTTTGCGCATATTGAATGGCCCGATTGATCCGGCTAGCTAAAAGAGGCGTGACCGTTTTGCCTTGGGATAGGCCAGCACCAAGCACGATCAAGTAGTCTTGGTTGTATTGCCGCGGAACGATTTGATAAAGAGCCAAATTGATCAAAAAATTGTAGGCGACAAATAAGAGGTAGTCAATCACTGCCGCAGGCGCATACAGTAATGTTCTTGCCCAAGAAGGGAAGTTGCGAAACGGGCCAATAAAAGTAATGATCCAAGCAACAAGCAGGGCAATGCCGATAAACAAGGTTAACAGATTAGATAGCGTATGAGTTTCGTGCTTCCAGACAAAGTAAGCATTCCAAAGAAAAAACAGCCATGAAAAAGCGGGGATCAGCGTGAGCACTGCAATAAATAAAAATAAGAGCACTTCATAGGAAAGAATTAGCGGCCGCAAGCTAGTCGAAAGAACCCCAACTGTTAACCAAACACCAAGCATGAGTAAAAAAACAGTGAAAAGGATCCCGTTGAGCAGGCGTCGCGGTTCTTTGAGCCAGGAAATTAAGAATAGCAAAAATGAGCCCAGCATAAGTAGTGAAAGAAAGATAAATGGTTTGTTCTGAGTCAAAAATTGAAAAAAGTTATTCATAAATTCCTCCGTAACTAATCGAATTAAGTCTATTATAGTAAAAAGACAGCGAAAGTAATAGTAATTAAAGCACGCGAAAGGCGAGCATAATTTAGGTATTAGCTTAAAGCCGTCAGCACTGTTTTACCGCGAATTAGCCAGAGTAGGTTATACTATAATAATTATTATGAATCAGTCATTGCTAATAAGGGAGAATTGAATGAAAAAACTTTTTTATTTCCTGGGAAATATTGCTGCTAGCGTTATCGCTTTTGGCTTGTATGCAGTTGTCCAACAGCTTTACTTTTATCCGCAAATGATTATTAGAAAGACTCACATTTCAAGCAACATGATGCTTTGCTTGGCCGTTTTGCTGTCACTGACTGTTTTACTAGCGGAGTTTTATGTTTATCGTTACCAATTGAAAAAGCAAAATGATTGGCATTTTGATCAAAGACCGCACTTTTCATCCAGAAAGCTGGGGACAGCAATTTTAGGGGTATTCATGCTGCTGCTTGCTAGTTTCACCCTACAATTAGCGCTGGGCATCAACGCTAAGACAACATCTGCTAATCAAGCAGAACTAAATCAAATTGCCAAGCAGGCCGGAATCTTTTATGCTCCAATGATCACTTTAATTGCACCGATGTTTGAAGAAATTATCTTTCGCGGCATGTTTTTCAACATATTCTTTACGCACAATACGAGCTCAAATAAATGGTTAGGAATAATCGCTAATGGTTTTCTTTTTGGTTATGCACACGATCCGGGGTTGACCAAATTTGTGCTAATCTATTGGACACTTGGCTGCATACTTGCTTGGGTCTATCTCAAGACAAGAGATCTGCGATACTCAATGATCTCGCATATCTTATTTAATTCGCTCGGTTTTCTATAAAAGCAAGCTTAAACCACAAGACAAAAAAACGCCAAAATTGACTGAAATTTCGGCGTTTTTTGCTGTAAAAGTTAATAATTAGCTGTTGGCTGCTAGACCAGTTTGATCAGGATTTTTAGGCTTGGTCTTAGCTAAAAGTGCAAGACTGATACAAATCATGTCAACGACTTCTTGCAGAATTGCTCCCCAGAAAGCAGGAATTACACCAGTGAAGGCAACTAGCTCAATTAAGATGATAATAACAATTGCCGTTAACACATCAATGTTAGCCACTTTCATTGTATGCTTGGAAATTGCGACAGCATCATTAATCTTGGAAAGATCATTAACCATGATGATGGCATCTGCGCTTTCACTGGCAGCTGAGGCACCTTTTGCTCCCATTGCTATTCCAACATCAGCAGCGGTCAAACTTGGCGCGTCGTTGATACCGTCACCGGTCATGACTACCGGACGATTGTCGTTCGTGACGCTTTTGACTGCATCAATCTTTTGTGCAGGCAGCAAATTGTAGCGAATGTCACTGATGCCAACTTCTTGACCAATCTTTTCGGCAACGTCCTGGTGGTCACCCGTCAGCATCATCATGTGGGCATTATTTTGTCTTCTCAAGCGCGCAATTGTTTGGGCACTTTCAGGGCGCACCTGATCTTTAAAAGTAATATAACCTGCATATTGGTTATCAATTGAGATGTAAATTGCGGTTGAATTAACAGTTTTAATATCTGCTTCAGGACTAACAAACTTGAGTTTACCAACTTTAATTAAGTGCTTGTCTACCATGCCGCTGATCCCCTGACTAGTAGTTTCCTTAATGTCAGTAGCGGGCTTGAGCAATTTCTTATCCGTTACGCCTACTAGTGAATCAGCAATAATATGAGAGGATTGTTGCTCAACACTAGTAGCATAACTTTGCAAAGTTTCCTTACTAAAATCAGTGCCACTAGCTGGAACAATTTCGTCAATGACCAAGTGGTTTTCGGTTAAGGTACCGGTTTTATCGAAAGCAAAAGTTTTTGCTGTTGCTAGCTTTTCAATCGTTTGCCCTGATTTAACAATAATGTGATTTTTGGACATTGAGCTCATTCCTGAAACGAGGGCAACAGGGGCTGCGATCAGCAATGGACAAGGAGAAGCTACCACCATGACCTCAGCAAAGTTAATTGGGTCGCCGGAATGAATCCAAGCTGCAATTCCGATTGCTAGCGAAATAAGCGTAAATGGAACGGCATAACGGTCAGCCATTTTGACAAACTTGGCTGGTGTGGCCTGTGAAGATTTTACCAATGAAACGATTGTTTGATATTCGGAATCACTGGCTTTTTTCGTAACGACCATTTCAACCGCAACGTTGCCATTGATCGAACCAGACATCAGTTCATCACCGATTTCTTTGTGGACTGGCACTGATTCACCAGTCAGAGAAGCTTGATCGAAACTCGACTCGCCATTGACTACTTTGCCGTCGACAGGTACTTGTTCACCAGGCTTGATCAGTACGTGATCGTTGATCTTTAACTGCTCAACATCAACTGCCACTAACTCGTTGCTAACGATCTTATTTGCGATCGTTGGGGAATTGTTTAAAAGTGCGCGCAGTTCCTTATCAGCTTGTCCAGTAGCAAAGTTCTCCAAAGTTTCACCACCGGTCATCATGACTAAGATCATCCATTCGGCCCAGATGTCGCCAATCAAAATGGTTGAGATAACGGCAATTACTGCTAGAATGTCGACGCCGTAACGCCCGGATCTAAAGTCGCTGATGATTTCTATCAATAATGACGTTGCCATTAAGATTCCGACAATATTGATAATGATTGCCTGAGGTGGGAACTCCAAATGGCCAATTTGAAACAGGCTTTTGCTATGAAAGCCGAATTGGCAGATCAGCCCTACGACTCCGATTGCTAACACTAGAATAAACTTCCATTGCCGTCTTAAACTCATAGTTCAATTTTCCTTCCATGAATAAAATAAAATTAACTGTTTTTAAATTCTAACACAAAATTGTTGATTTTAATTAGAATTAGTCTAAATTAGTTATTTTTTTTCAAACCACAAAAAAAGCTAAGTATAAAAAGGTTTTATACCTAGCCGGTTTAACATAAAGACCTCAATCTAGCTGGTTAGGAGTGACCTTGCTTAATAATCCTTTAGTCGAATTATATTGTTAGTCCGGTTTTCGCGCTTTTTTTGGTCAATTTGTTCCTGCTCTGCAGGTGGATCATCAGAGCTATTAGCTTTTTGCTCTTGGTCTTGATAATCAATGCTGAAAGTTTTTGCGCGGTTAAGTGAATCAATGACGTCCGAAGATGACAGCGTGACGAAGTCATCATTGTCGCCTAAGTCACTTGACTCGGCAAAATAATGATTGATTTTGGCAATCCCTTTTTCAGAAAAATGTTCTTCTTGGGCTAAATCAAGCAATAATTGATGAAGCCGACTGGCCGAAACTAATTCGTGCTGCAATATTTCGAAGATCCAGGAAAAGTTGGTGTCAACGGACTTGAAGTGTTTAACCACCTTGTCTTTGTAAAACGCATCTGTGATCATTTTTACTTCAGTAATGTCATTAGTTTCATTTGCGACTTTTTGTAATTGAGCGGCTAAGGCTTGACGCTCTTTTAAAGTCAATTCCTGTCCGCCTGGATAAGTCCAGTCTTTAATAATCGCCTGGATTAAAAAGGCTAAGTGCTCAGAGATCATTTCATTTGTCATTTTAGTATCTTCCGTTCTGACTAATAAAAAAGTTCTACCTTATTTTTTAACTGAGTTAAAAACGTCTAATCATGAATATAAATATATAAAAGGTAGAATGAATAAACAGTAAGGTGGAGTATACCTGATAACTTTATTATAGTATAACAAATTTGAAATATGCAAAAAATGTAACTAAAAGACCCTGAAAAAAGTGGTAACAGATGCTATTTATTGACGGGGCGTTTTGTAACTTGGTAAGTCTGTTCAAAATTATGAGCAACATAATTGAAAGCCTTAATCCACTCACGTCTAGTCAGCAGACCTTGAAATACGCCGTGGTCGTTGACAACGGGTAAAAAGGCATTGTCAACCAGCAAGTGCAGCTGAGTTTCCAGAGTAGTTTGGGCAAAATTGATTTTGTCAAAATCTGTCTGCATCACATTTTTGACTTTTAATTTGTTTAAAGGGGCAAGTGTAATTTCATCGATTGTCAGCATCTTATCGGTAATCATTGCTAAACTCAGCAAACCGACTACGCGGCTTTGCTCGTCTAAAACCGGAATTTTGGAATATTTTACTCGAGTTAGGATTAAGAAGGCATGATAAAGGGGATTATCAGCTTCAACAAAAGCAATTCTAGTGGCGGGAATAATGAAGGAACCTGATTTTTCTTCTAATAAACGTTGGATTGAAGGGGAAAACATTTAATGCACCTTTTCTGTTAACTATACGCTAATGTCTTTATCGTATAACAAAGAAAAAAGGCCCGCAAGATTTGCGAGCCTGTTAGTTTTCATCTACTTTGAAGGAGTAAGAATGAATGAAATAAAAAGTGGGAGTATGTAGCAAGCTTTTTCGCTTACTACAGTTAGTAATAATAAACGTTAATTCTGAAGTAAAGTTAGAAAATCCCTTATAAAAGTGTAAAGAATTCCTTTAGAAGTTTTAAAGGCATAGAAAAACCCACGTAATACACGTGAGTCGAAAGGGATAGATATGAAAATGACCCTTAAAGTCATTTCGGTTTTTTCATTATTTATACTTGGAGGAGTATGAATGAAAAACAAAAAGTTGAGTGTGATATGGGAGTATTGAATACTTGTACCATGTCACATTATTAGTATACCCAGTAAATGTGAAAAAAGTATGACGAATGGGCATTTTTAAGTTAAAATCGCCAATTTTAAAAAATTAATAACACGTCTAAAAAGTTAGAAAATTTAATAAAAAAGGATCGTTACTTGCGTTTTTCAGCCAAAAGACTTGCTTTTTAATAACATGTAAGTTTTCTACATATATCACAAAAAAACAAGTGGTTGGTGACGGATAATGGTAAAATTGTCTGTTAAAGTCTACATTGATATAATTAGAGATATTGTTTTTATATCAAGATTTTTTGAATGTAAGGAGAAAAATGAAACGAGAAAAATTTCGGAAAAAAATAACTTTTTGGCTTCGTTTTTCTGGGTGGTTTTGTCTATTACCAGCTTCAATGTGGCTATTTGCTTATCGGATGGTAGGTGCAAAAGATTTAGCCACCTTCTGTCTACTTGAGATAGCTACTATAGTTATCTTCGCCGTGTTTGTTTTAACTACTGCTGAATGTGAAATGTGGTATAAGCCAGAAAAAATCTTAATATTGATGGTATTTTCGTTTCTATTTATGCCATTTATTGTTTTGATACCGCTTTATTTCGCTTATAGTGCGAGCCGAAAGCTAGAGAAGCTTTGAAATTGTTAATAAAATATTTAAATTTGATAAAAGAATAGTCAAAGCTTTCTGGTTGCTTGCTAACAGTAGTAATATACTCGGTAGAATTGTAGTTGATTGGTATTGAAAGAGATAAGATGATGATTAAAAAAGAGAAAAAGTCTTCGCGTGCCAAGCGC